>JAHWKK010000017.1 GCA_019347945.1 Acidobacteriota bacterium
GCGCGGTGGTGCCCCTGCCGCACGGGGGCGGTGGTGGGTCTTCTGGGGGAGTGGGCGTGGGGGGTGTGTTTTATACTTTGAAAAACACTTCAAATCACGGGGGTTTTTGGCCAATTTTTGTTTTTTATTTACATTGTCCCCCCCCGACCCCGGTCTTTCAACTCGAGCGGGTGGCGAGCTTGCGGATCGTTTCGATCCAGCGTATCTGCGGGCGGGCGGGCGAGGGACCTCCAGAGCAAGTACAGTGAATCCAAGCGCAGCGCCCCTGCAATCTTCCCAGACTCGGCGCTCCGCTTGGTCTCCCTGTACTTTCATGAGAGATCCCTCGCCCCCCGCCCGACCGCACGCTCGGGATGACCGGGGAGTGCGGGGGCGGCGCGTGGGCTGATCACGGCGTCTGGAATCATCCGAGGCCTCCTCCAGCCTCCAACCTCCAACCTCCAACCCTCAGCTGCTCGAGGGATGGATGCCGAGTCGTTTCATCATCTCGTTGAGCGTGGACGGCTTGACCTGGAGGAGCTCGGCCGCGCGTTTCTGGACGCCACCGCTCATCTCGAGCGACTGCAGAATCATCGTTCTCTCGTAGCTCGAGACGGCGTCCTTGAGCGAGATCCCCTCGTTCGGAACGTGTGTCAGCGGACGGTCGGTCGCGTTGGGGTAGCGGAGGCTCTCGGGGAGGAGCTCGGCGGTGATGGTGCTGTTGGTTACGAGCACGACGGCGCGCTCGATCGTATTCTCGAGCTCGCGGACGTTGCCGGGCCACCAGTAGTCCATGAGGAGCTTCATCGCGTCCGGCGCGATCTCCGGCTGATCCTTCCTGTTCTCCTCGGAGTACTTGTTGAGGAAATGCGTCGTGAGGAGAGGGATGTCCTCCCGGCGCTGCCGCAGAGGAGGAAGCTGGATCGCAATGACGTTGAGTCGGAAGAAGAGATCCTGACGGAACTTGCCGTCGCTGATGAGCTGCTGAAGATCGGCGTTGCTGGCGGCGATGATCCGGACGTCGACCTTGATCGTCTCGACCGCTCCGAGTCTCATGAACTCCCGTTCCTGGATGACGCGGAGCAGTTTCGCCTGTGTCTCGAGGTTGATGTTGCCGATCTCGTCGAGAAAGATCGAGCCGCCGTCGGCGACCTCGAACAATCCGCGCTTCATCGCGACCGCGCCGGTGAACGAGCCTTTTTCGTGACCGAAGAGGTTCGATTCGAGCAGCTCCGGCGGCAGCGATCCGGAGTTGACCGTCACGAAGGCGTTCTTGGCTCGCGGGCTTCCGTGGTGAATGGCGCGCGCGACGAGCTCCTTTCCGGTTCCCGATTCGCCGGTGATCAGAATGTTCGATCGGGACGGAGCGGCCTGTCTGATGAGATCGAACAGGCGGCGCATCACGTCGCTTTTTCCGATGATGTTGTCGAACGAGTACTTTTCGGAGAGCTCGGCCTTCAGACGTTCATTCTCCGTTGCAAGGCGCCGCTGCTCGAGTGCCTTGTTGACGGTCAGCACCACCTCTTCGTTCTTGAACGGCTTCGGGATGTAGTGGTAGGCGCCGAGCTTCATCGCATCGATCGCGGTGTCGATCGAGGAGTAGGCAGTCACGATGATCACCGGTAGGGAGGGATGGGTGTCCTTGACCGAGCGGAGCGTTTCCATCCCCGACATGCCAGGAAGCATCATGTCGAGGATGATCAGATCGACCGGCTCGTCCTCGAGGTAGACGAGGCCTTCTTCACCGCTGGCGGCTGTGGAGACCTCGAAGCCCTCGCGGACGAGCACCGCCTCGAGGACATCTCTCATGACTTCTTCGTCGTCGATTACGAGAATCTTCATGCGATCCCGTTCAGGATATCTCCGCGGCCGTTTCGAGTGGGAGACGGACTTCGAACGTGGCTCCCTCTCCCTCACGGGATACGAGGCGGATCTCGCCTCCGCTCGCCTGAATGATCCGCTCGGTGATTGCCAGGCCGAGTCCGGTGCCTCCCTGACCGTGCTTGGTAGTGACGAGCGGTTTGAAGATCTCTCCACGAAGCTCAGGGGGAACTCCTGGCCCCTCGTCCCGGACCGTCAACAGGGCCTGGTCGCCGTCCCGGCGAAGGTCGATCTCGATCCTCCCCTTCCCCTTGAGTGCGTCGCGTGCGTTCAGTAGGAGGTTGGTGACGACCTGCTGCAGCTCGTACGGATTTGCACGAACCCGCAGCCCCGCCGGCATCGAAACGTCGAGCTCGATCTCGCCGGCGTTCGTGACCGATTCGTTCAGCTCGAGCGCCGAGCTGATGACCGTCGCGAGATCGACCGACTCCTGCTCGAGGCGGCGATTCGCGGCGAAATCGAGAAGGTTGTTGACCAGTCGAGACGCCCGGAAAGTCTGCTTCTCCATCTTCTTGAGCGTGCCGAAGCGCGGATCGTCCTCGTTGGTCTCGGCCAGGAGAAGCTGGGCGTACGAGGAGATGCCGGCGAGCGGTGTATTCACTTCGTGAGCGATGCCGGCCGCGAGAAGACCGAGCGATGCGAGCCGGTCCTTCTCCTGGAGCTCGCGCTCGAGGCGGGTGATCTCGGAGACATCGCCCATGACGAGGACGGATGCCCCGAGAGGGGCGTCGGAGGCTTCGAACGGGCTGCGCGAGATCGTGACGTTGCGCTCTTCGCCGCGCCGGTTCCGGAAGCTGATCTCGGTCATCCCGGGACTGCCGTCGAGGGTTTCCGGCGGAAGGATCTCGCCGATCCGGTCCACCGAGGATGGATCGGTCCCGGTCAGGTTCCAGAAAGCGCTGTTGGCGGTGAGGATCAACCCTTCGCGATCGATGACGGCGATCGCGGAGGGGGAGGACTCGATGATGTTCTCGCTGTACTCCTTGAGCGAGCGGATCTGATCGAGCTGGGCGCGAAGCCGTCCGTAGAGTCGGGCGTTCTCGATGGCGAGGGCGAGCGGCGGAATCAGCGAGTGGATCAGCCGGAGATCGTCGGTGGAAAGCCGTTCGTCGAGCCCCTTGGTTCCGCAGATGAGAAGGCCCTGGAGCTGCTGTCGATGACGGATCGCGAAGAGATAGCGGTATCCGGCGGCGACCATCCTCTTCGAGATCTCGCCGTCATCCGCGCTGCGAGGCCGTTCGAGGTGAATGACACGGCCGGCCGGCAGATCGGCCATCCGGTCGGCATTGATCCATTCCGGCAGCCGGTCGTCGTGATCGTAGAGGGTCAGATGGGAGCCTTCACGGATGTAGACGTTGACGCGCCGGATCTCGATCGCCGCAATCAGACGGTCGCGGATGATCTCGATCAGCTCGTTGAGGTCATGGAACGTCGCCAGCTCCTGCGTCAGCGACGACATCGCCCGCCGGTGCCGCCAGGTCCCGCGATAGACGAGCATTTCGATCAGCCCCTCGACGCGGTTCTTCATCGGTACGAGAACACCGGCGATCAGCAATCCGGAAGTGAACGCGATCAGATTTCTCTCGACCGAGTGCGACTCCTCAATGAGACTCGTGAGCAGGACATTCACGGTCGAAAATGCGATCACGCCGAAACCGAAGGTGATCGTATATGCGAGCGCCTCCTTGATCACGACCTCGACGTCCCAGAGCTTGTAGCGAAGGATCGAGACCGCGAATGCGAGTGGAATCAACGCCAGTGGAAGCGTCGCGATCGTCGAGTAGACCGAGTTCGTCCCCGTTCTGATGAAGGGAATCAGATAGAGGACGAGGAACGGGAGAAAGCCCGCGGCCATGCCGAACCAGATCCACTTGATCTGCTTTTTCTCTCCGACTCCGGGGGCGTTCCGATACGTCCAGGTAATCGCGATGAATGCGAGCGTGAAATAGACCGCGAAATGCAACATCTCCCAGCGATCGATCATGCGGAACGACGTTTCGGGATCGAGAACCGGAACGAGGTTCCCGAGAACGAGAAGATTCACGACCCAGAGCGCGAGGACGGCTGGTACTGCGTAGAGCGCTGCGATCAGCCGCTTGTCGGTGACGAGCGGTCGCGGGAAAAGAAGGAAGAAGTGAAGCATGACGGGAGGGAGAAAGATCCGTGCGAGCTCTTCCACCATCCACATCGCCTCGAACGTCAGGTTGGTCTTTCCCGCGGGAGAGTAGGTGAAGACGATGAATGAGAGGATCGTGACGATGTAGAAGAGCGTCGTCTCCTCTCCGCGGCCCTTCGTGTAGGTGAAAAGGCCGATGACGAGATAGAGGAAACCGATGAAGGTCAGGAAGAGGAACTGATAGTCGATCTTCAGCGGCGGCGGGCTGTAGGAGATGACGAATGTCTCGTCTCCGCGCGCCACGAGCAGCGAGGCCTCCTCGGAGCGTCGCATGGTTCGCCGGAGACCGTCGATGTCGCCGGGGGGAGTGCTGTTGATCAGCCAGATCTCGTCGCCCGGGAGGAGGCCCGCCCGCTCGGCCCGGCTTCCCGGGTCGACCGATCCGACCAGCAGTGTCTCCTTCTGCCAGGTGTAATCGAAGTCGAGACGCTCGAATGCATCGCGGTTCCGCTGGAACGACTGGAACGCACCGATGACCGCGATGATCGTCAGCATCACCAGCAGCGTTTTCGAAAGGACCGATCTGGCGTTCACGACGTATCGCGAGGCAGCAACCGGGGTGCCGCGCGCATTTACATTATAAGTCTATTGTTTTCAGGATGTCGTCCTCCCTGAGGCGCTGTTAGTGACCCATCCGATTCCATCGGATTGAACTTTGGCGACAGATTTCCGGATGGGGCGAGGCGAAAATACGGATTCATGGAGCGGCAATCCAACAGAGCTCCGAATGCGTCGTCGAGCTCGATTCGGTTTTTTGAGAGAATGCGCCGTCATGGAGAGAGAACCGAGAATCGGAGTGATCGGGGGGTCCGGGCTGTATGCAATGGAAGGTCTGGAGATCGTGGAGGAGCGGAACGTATCGACGCCTTTCGGCGCGCCCTCCGATCCGGTCACGATCGGGCGGATCGAGGGAACGGAGGTGGCGTTTCTGGCGCGGCACGGGAAGGGCCACCGGCGGTTGCCGGGGGAGATCAATTTCCGGGCGAACATCTTCGCGCTGAAAAAGTGCGGAGTCGAGACGATCCTCTCGGCTTCGGCGGTCGGGTCGATGAAGCTCGCCTACCGTCCCACCGACATCGTCTTTCCGCTCCAGTTCATCGACAGGACGCGGCACCGCGAGGATACGTTCTTCGGAGACGGAATCGTGGCGCACGTGAGCTTCGCCGATCCGATCTGTCACGACGTTGCGAGAGCTGCGTTCGAGGTGTCGCGCGAGCTCGGAGTGAGCTCGCACTTCGGCGGAACCTACCTCTGCATGGAAGGGCCGCAGTTCTCGACCCGGGCCGAGAGCAATCTCTACCGCAGCTGGGGCGTCGACGTGATCGGAATGACGAATCTCCAGGAAGCGAAGCTCGCCCGCGAAGCCGAGATCTGTTACGCGACGATGGCGTTGGTCACCGATTACGACTGCTGGCACGAGACGGAAGAGTCGGTCAACGTCGAGCAGGTGATCGAGTATCTCCACAAGAACGCGAAGACCGCCTGCGAGATCGTGAAAGCTGCGGTGAGGCGGATGGCGGAAAGAAAACGCGACTGCGAGTGCGCGGCCGCGCTGCGCTACGCGATCCTCACCCCGCCCGACGCGATGCCACCGGAGCGGGCGAAGGAGCTGGAGCCGATTCTGGGCCGATACCTGAAAAAATAGTTGCCGGTTGCCGGTTGCCGGTTGCCAGTTGCCAGTTGCTGGTTGCTGGTTGCTGGTTGCCAGTTGTCAGTGAACCAGTGGCCAGTTGCGAGTGACCAGTTGTTTGACCAGTGGCCAGTTGCCGGTTGCCGGTTACCGGAAAGGCAGTTCACTTGTGGCCAGGTTGATGTTGCCACTCTTGTCCAGGTTGATTGTTACCACCCTGGAGTGGCGGCAGGATCTGAGGAAAGCGAAAGAGAGGACCGAGGAAGAGCTCCTGTTTCCACTCAGCCCGCGCATGCGGGCGTCAGGTCTTAGCCCCCGGCTTCAGCCGGGGGACAGGCTGCGTTCAAAATAGGTGTCGAGCCCGCTTCAGCGGGCGACAGGTGCGTCCGAGAACCGTTCTGCGAGGTTTGAGGGACCATGTGGACGTCGTGGACGTCGTGGACGATGTGGACGTCGTGGACTGCGAAACGAAACTGAACGTCACGACGTCGGTCTTGGCAACTGGCAACTGGCAACTGGCAACTCGCAACCTCCAACCCACCTACCGGCAACCGACAACCGGCAACTCACTCGGGTAGCCAGGTCACCTTGCGAAACATGGCGAGCCGCGAGTCGAGGTCGTCGCGGGTGATCTCGCGGAGACGGTCGAGTCCGAACTTCTCGACGGTGTAGGAGGCCATGATCGAGCCGTAGACGATGGCCTGGCGCAGCTGGTCGTCGTTCACTTCCTTCGCCGCCGCCAGCCATCCCATCAACCCTCCGGCGAAGGAGTCGCCGGCGCCGGTCGGATCGAACACCTGCTCGAGCGGATACGCCGGAGCCGCGAAGATGTCGTCCCCGGTGGCCATGAGCGCGCCGTACTCCCCGCGCTTGATCACGATCCAGCGGGGCCCGCGCGAGAGGAGTTTGCGCGAAGCCTTCACCAGGTTCGGCTCGTCGGTCAGCTGGCGCGCTTCTCCCTCGTTGATCACCAGCAGGTCGACCTTCGCGATCACTTCCTCGAGACCGTCGCGCGCCGAGTCGATCCAGTAATTCATCGTGTCGAGCGCCACCAGCTTCGGGTCGCGGACCTGTTCGAGCACCTCGAGCTGGAGCTCGGGAGCGATATTGGCGAGGAAGACCATCTCGGAATCGCGGAAGCTTTCGGGTAGGTCCGGTCGGAAGTCGGCAAAGACGTTGAGCTGCGTTTCGCGGGTCTGGGCGACGTTGAGATCGAAGCCGTACTCTCCGCTCCAGAAGAATGTCCGTCCCCCGTCGATCCGGACGATTCCGGAGGTATCGATGTTGCGCCCCTCGAAGACCTTCATCTCCTCATTGCCGAAATCGTCGCCGATGACGGCCACGACCCGGACGGGGGCGAAGATCGATGCGGCGACCGAAAAATAGGTTGCTGCGCCTCCGATCGTCTTCTCCGACTTTCCGAAAGGCGATTCGATCGCATCGAACGCCACACTCCCAATGACGACTATCGACATCTGGATTCTCCCGGGCGCAGAGGTTTTCGCGCCGCGCGTTTCATACAGGATCGGGAAGCGGTGAATTCCGAACGCTAAACCGGTCGCACGCGCCCCTGTCGTCGAACCGAATCGCGAAGCCGCTCGACGAGAAGCTCGCTGAGAGCGATCGCGAATTTCGCGAGAAGGTCCGGCTTCGAGCGGAGATGCTCGACCAGCTCGGCTCGATCCCACACACGCACCTCGGAATCGTTGACGGCGCGAACCGACACGGTTCTCGGTGATTTGTCGATGAACGAGACCTCTCCGAGGACATCGCCCGGGCCGATCGTGGCGACGACATTCTCTTCGCCGTCGCGGACAGTGACGACTTCGAGGCGCCCGCTCTCGACCGAGAAGAGAGCGGAGTCCTTCTGCCCCTCGCGAATCAGAAAGCCATCCGACGCGATCGGGAGGACCGATCCCAGATCCTCGATCTGCGCTCTTTCGGCGGCATTCAGATACTTGAAAAGGGGGTGGTCCGATTCGTCCGGAAACATTCCGTCCATCGCGATTTCTCCGTTACCCGAGCCTCGGGCGAACGCTATCATACCGATCCGATGGACGGGCTCAGGAACCTTTTTCTCGTGGGAGCCGGCGGAGCCCTGGGGAGCATGCTTCGGTATCTGATCTCCACGCTGTTGGTGAAGGGAGCATATGGCGGGTTTCCGTGGAGGACTCTGGTCGTGAATCTGGCAGGGTCGATCGCGCTCGCCTGGCTGCTCCGAGGCGGTCTTCTTTCGGTGTCCGAACAGACGAGACTCTTCCTCGGAGTAGGGCTGCTCGGCGGATTCACGACTTACTCGACGTTCAACTACGAGGTCGTCGAGCTGGTCCGGCATGGTCACATGGGTCAGGCCGCAGCCTATGTCGCGACGACGGTCATCGTCGCGTTTGCCGCCGCGATGATCATCATCGAGTCGCCGGCCTGAGCGCGGCGGGCATGAATCGCGAAAAAGGATCTGCCGGAGGAAGAAGAGATGGCTGGAAGAACCACGGTCCTCGTTTCGGATGCCACCGGTTTCGTCGGTGGTCATCTGTACCATGCCCTCATTGCGACGGGGCGCGAGGTGCGCTGCGGCACGCGGGATCCCGAATCGGCGCGCGAGCACGATCCGGTTCCCGACTGGGTCGCATTCGACATACAGGACCCCGACTCGATGCGGCTCGCGATGAATGGTTGTGATGCCGCGTATCTTCTGCTTCCCGACGTCGGAAACGACGACGACGACCGTGCAATCGTGGCCGCCACGAACTTTCGCTCCGCCGCCGAGCAGGCGGGGATCACCCGGATTGTCTATCTCGGAGGCGTCGAGCCGAAGGGAGAGCCACCGAGACGCCTTCGGGCGCGGATCGAAATAGGCGAGCTGCTCCGCGCCGGCAATGTTCCCGTGGTCGAGCTCCGCGCGGCGCTGATCATCGGTGAGGGGAGCATCGGCTGGAAGGTCGTTCGAGACGTCGCGGCGCGTTTGCCGGCGCTGTCGCTGCCGAGCTGGATGGAGAACCGGTCGGCTCCGGTCTTCATCGACGACGTCGTGACGGCCCTGCTCGCTTCGATACTCGATGCGAGGATCGAAGCGAAGTGGTACGACCTGACGGGACCGCGGCTGGTGTCGCACCGGGAGCTCATCGAGAAGACGGCTGCGCAGATGGATCTCGATCCCGTGGTCGTCGAGTCCGCCGAGGGCGATCCGGAATCGGCCGCGTTCTGGGTCGCGCTGATCTCCGATGCGGATCCCGAGCTCACGCGGGAACTGGTCGAAAGCCTCCAGGCGGATCTCACTCCGAGCGGTGAAACGGTCTGGCACCGGCTCGATGACGTCGAACGTGTGCACATTGACGCCGCCATCGCGATGGCGCTTGCCGACGGTCGGGATCCGGGAAACCCGTGTGAGGAGCGGCGGAAGGCGCTGGTCGCGATCGGGAAGCGCTACGCGCAATGAAGAGCGGCACGCGAGGAGCGCACTAGAATCAGGAACCGATGAAAGAGAAACTCATCGTTGCGGTGGATCTGGCCGAGCGGGATGCGATTCTGGCGCTCTGCGACCAGCTCGCCGCTGAAGTCGGTCTGATCAAGGTGGGACTCCAGGCGTTCGTAGCGAATGGTCCGGAGCTCGTTACGGAGATCCGGTCGCGGGGAATCGAAGTCTTCCTCGATCTCAAGCTCCACGATATCCCCACGACGGTCGAGAAGGCGACGAGGGCTGCCAGGGAGCTCGATGTCAGAATGCTCACGATTCATTCATCGGGGGGCCGTGCGATGCTCGAAGCCGCCCGGCGCTCAGCGGGCGAGTCGACGCTGCTGCTCGGTGTGACGGTTCTGACGAGTCTCGACGACGCCGAGCTCGAGCGGATCGGATTTCGACACGATCCTGGCGACGCCGTGATCCGCCTTGCCGGCCTCTGCTTCGAGACCGGAGTGGACGGAGTGGTGGCGTCACCACACGAGATCGAGCCGATCCGCGCCCGCTACGGGGGGCTGACGATCGTGACTCCCGGCATCCGGATGAGCTCCGATGCTCCCGACGATCAGAAGCGCACGATGACCCCGGAAGAGGCGATTGCGCGGGGAGCGGATTACATCGTGGTCGGGCGCCCGATCACACGGAGCGATGATCCCGTCGCTGCGGCGCGACGAGTGATTGACTCGATGGAGCGTGGTGCATGACCCGGCAGGAAGTCGCGAAGGTCCTCGATCTGATCGCGCGCTACAAGAAGCTGCGCGGCGAGAACAAGTTCAAGGTTGGCGCCTATGAGCGGGCAGCGGACGCACTCGCACGCGCGGAAGGCGATCTCGAGGATCTCGTGCGCAGCGGAAAGCTGACGTCGATCGAAGGGATCGGGAAGGGGACTGGCTCGGTCATCGAGGAGATCGTCCGCGAGGGGCGGAGCCGGCTGCTCGAGGAGCTCCAGGCCGAGATTCCGGAGGGGGTCCTCGACCTGGCCGAGCTGCGGGGGGTCGGGTCGAAGAAAGCTCGGGAGTTGTGGCAGCGATACGGGATCAGTTCGATCGACGAGCTCGAGCAGGCGATTGCAGCGGGCACGGCGGAAGATCTGTCGGGTTTCGGAACGAAAACGGTCGGGAGAGTCGAGCAGAGCATTCGGCTGAGAAAAGAGGACGGATCGAAGGTGCTCCTCCCGATGGCGCTGGAGACCGCGGCGAGCCTCTCCGAGCGTCTGGAATCGATTGCGGGAGTGAAGGAGACGATCGTTTCGGGACAGGTCCGCCGGAGACACGAAACACCCGATTCGATCGACATCGTCGTCATCGGATCGCCGGTGAAGAGCGTCGCTTCGAGGATCGTCGAAGCGGACCTCCCCGTGGAGATCATCGGACGGAAGGGCGCGCTGATCGAAGGGCGCGCGCGTCCGGATCTCGAAGTGCGGCTTCACCTGGCCACGCCGTCGGCACGGGGCCGTACGCTTCTCACCTCGACCGGCCCGGAGGATCTCGTCGCCGGCATCGCGAAGCTGGCTCGCGAGCGGGGTGTCGTTCTGACGAAGGTCCGGGCGGCCGGCGAGGACGAGGTCTTCGAGCGGATCGGACTTCCCTGGATCCCTCCGGAGAGGAGGGACGCCGGCGTGGAAGCGGCTGCGGACGTACCTCTTGTGGATCGGGGAGACATTCGCGGCACCTTTCACGTCCATTCGACGTGGTCGGACGGGAAGAATTCGCTCGAGGAGATGGTGGGTGCCGCGCGGGACGCCGGGCTCGAGTACGTCGGGATCTCGGATCACTCGAAGACGGCCGCCTATGCCGGAGGGCTCGACGAGACCCGCGTGAAGATGCAGGCGGCCGAGCTTCGCAGAGTGCGAAAAGCGTTTCCGGACATCCGGGTGTTTCACGGAACGGAGTGCGACATACTGCCCGACGGGAGTCTCGATTTCGACGACGATACGCTGGCGGGATTCGACTTCGTGATCGGCTCGGTCCATTCGCAGTTCTCGATGAACCGGGCCGAGATGACGGACCGTATTCTGCGGGCGATGGACAATCCGTTCCTGACGATTCTCGGACACGTCAGCGGGAGGAAGCTGCTCATCCGCCCGGGCTACGAGGTCGAGTACGAGCGGATATTCGACAAGGCCGTGGAGCGGGACGTGATCATCGAGATCAACGGGCATCCGAGAAGGCTCGATCTCGACTGGCATCTGATGGCGCGGGCGATGGAGCTCGGCGTGCGGTTTTCGATCAATCCCGATGCGCATTCGGTTGGTGCGATCGATCACGTCGAGACCGGTGTCTGGAACGCACGGCGTGGCGGCGTTCCTCCCGAGCGGGTTTTCAACACCCTCGGTGTCGACGAGGTCGCACGACATCTCGAGGAGCGTCGGAAGCAGGCGATGAAAAAAACAAAATAAATTCCAGGACCGCGAACCGGAATTCGCGTTTTTCGTGACGCGTTCGGGCGAAAGAATGCCGGGAAAAGAGCTCGCAGTGGACGGAGAGATCGTGGCGTCGTTCGAACGCCGCCGCCGATCACGGAAGTATCGGATGATCGTCGAGCTGACGGAGGGAATCATCGCCAGCCATCCGCGTCTCTCCTACCGTCAGGCCCGATGCCTGATCGCGTGTGCGCGGCGCTCGATCCGAGAGCTCTCGCCGGCTTTCGCCGCCGAGTTCGAGCTCACGGTCGTCCCCGATCTCGAAGCGTGCATCCGGGAGCGGTGGCCGGACGAATGTTCGACACGTGCATCGAGCAGAATGCTGGTCAACTAGCGGGCGAATCGAGACGTCTGCAGACCGCGCTATCCAATCCTGGCCGTGTGAGCTGAGAGTATGATCGCGCGGGATGTTTTTGGTGGCCCCGATTCTGTTCCTGTGCCTTGCATGGGCGATCCATTGGATTTGGGGTCGCATCGGAGATGGGGTCCCCCGGAGAGTTACGATTTTCTTCCTGGCTCTGGTCTTTCTCTACGAGGGGGATGCGCTTCTAACGGACCGTCATGAGATCCCGGCTGGACTGGCATTCAAGGCATATCCATGGCGCGCCACCGGCCATGAGCCGGTGGAAGCCAACACAGGGATCGTGTTCACGCAGCTGGTTCCCTGGACGACGAGCGCCCGAAGCCAGATTCTCGATGGTGAGCTTCCGCTGTGGAATCGGACGGCTGGCGCAGGCACGCCGCTGGCTCACAATCAGCAGACGGCAATTTTCCACCCTTTCACGCTCGCTGGATTACTGCTCCCCGTCGGCGACGCATGGACCCTGACGGCTTCTCTGCGGCTGTTCTGGCTGTTGTTTTTCGTTTTCGTGCTGCTGCGACGCTGGTCGGTCAGTGCGCCGGCCGCGACCTTCGGAGCCGTGGCCTATGCGTTTTGCACCTTCAACGTAGTATGGCTGCTGTTTCCTCTGGGGCTTGCTGCAATGATGCTTCCCAGCGCGCTTGCCGCCACGGAAGAGCTAATACTGCACCGGACACCGGCAACCTTTCTCACTTTGACCTTTATGTTGAGCCTGCTGGGGCTGGCAGGTCACCCGGAAGTGGCACTGATGGCCGCGATCGTCGCGTCGCTCTACGCGCTGTATCGCGTTGGTCGCCATTGGACACGCCGCTCTGGTTCAGACCTCTTTTGTTTTGCCCTAGCTGGCGTGGCGGCAATGATGCTCACCTCTCCTGTATGGCTGCCTACCTTGACGTTGCTTCCGGAGACGCCGCGATACGCCGCATTCGAAGGCCTTCGAGAGCGGAGCCTTCAGGACAGGATCAGCGCTGATTGGCTGTTGCCCCTCGTTGCGCCCAACGTCCTCGGGACGGTTCCGTCGGCCACTTATCGCGCGCCGGTTCCTTCCGATGGCTCGATCCTGTCGGACTATGGTGAAGTGGCTTCAGGTTACGCCGGCGCGGGGACGTTGGCCTTCGCGCTCGTGTCGATTGTTTTTTCACGCCGTCCCTGCCGTCTGTTTCTCATCCTCTTGATGGCTGGTGCTTTCCTTACCCTTTACGAGGCTCCGGGATGGCACTGGATTTTGATGAAGATCCCGCTCGTCGGAATCGCCTTGCATCAGAGAGTCCGCTTCCTATGGGCGGCGGGGGTAGCGTTGCTCGCGGCACTGGCTCTGGACGACTATCTGAAGGGGCGGCTGAGCGCAGCGCAGCTGAGGTGGGGATTGATTGTGGCTACGTCGATGGTCGCGGGCATTCTGTTTTTTCGTCTGAAAGAATTCATGATCAGGAACGTCCTCCTGGAGCAGGTGGGATGGTTCGGGATGTCGCTGCTCTCCCTGACTCTGCTCATCGCGATGGCCGGCAGGTTGAAACCCATGGCATTCGTGCGCGCCGCCGTAATCGTGACATTCATCGAGATCGTCGTGCTCACATGGGGCTATAACCCAGCCGGGACCCCCATCTATCCTCGTACGCCTTCGGTGATGCGCATGAAACAACACGAGGGTCCGTCGCGGATCGCCGCCATGGAATGGTCATTCATACCGGACACGCCCGGCTACTACGGACTCGAAGATCTCAAGACCACCGATCCAATTCAGTTGACGCCCTACATGAAAGTTTTCCGTCACGCTCTGGATATCGCACCCGACAGCTATGACCAGATCATTGG
The DNA here is from genome assembly GCA_019347945.1 of Acidobacteriota bacterium. Taxonomy (NCBI): domain Bacteria; kingdom Pseudomonadati; phylum Acidobacteriota; species Acidobacteriota bacterium. The sequence continues at coordinate 13,722 of JAHWKK010000017.1, forward strand.
AAGTCTGGATCATCCGCTTGTCGACTTTCTGAACGTGCGATACGTCTACAAGCCCCCGGGCGAACCCCTGGAAGTTGAGGGTTTTCGCCTGGTGTACCGCGGTGCCGACGGGGACGTATACGAAAACCGTCACGTTCAGGAACGCTATCAACTCCGGAGCAGCTTCATCATTCAGCCGGACTTCGCCGCGACGCTTAGTGCGCTGGATCGGATCGACACGAGGTCGGTGGCAGTCATCGATCACATACCGGAGAAGATCCTGTCGCAGGCCGGCCACGCGGGCGCTCAGCTCGATCCCGGGACTGAACTATCGCTGAAACCCGGAGGATCAGCGCGTCTGAAGGAGTATCGGAGCAATTCGTCCGCCATCGAGATCGACGCTCCCGACTGGAGCCTGCTCGTGACGAGCGACTCGGACTGGCCTGGTTGGAGAGCGCACTGGAATGGAGAGCGCATTCCGACGGTCCGAGTGAACGGCGCTTTCGTCGGGGTTCTGGTGCCTCCCGGGAAAGGGACGCTGAATCTCCGTTATCGGCCGAAATCCTTTGACCGCGCTCTGAATGTGTCCGGCCTCGCGGTCGTGCTTCTGACGATCGGTCTGCCCGCGTGGCAGATCTCAAGGGTCATCCGCCGGCGGTAGTCGATGCCCGGGAACTAGGGATGCGACGGCGGAGCGGGCTCCGCCGCCGGATATCTTCCGGATCGAAGAATCAGGCGCGGTATTCGTACGCGCGCCGGATGTAGCGCCGGTCGCGGTCGTAGTCGGCGCCGTAATCGGTGCGCAGACGGCGATCGAGGTCGTCGTTCCACGACGGGTAATCCTTGCGGTAGTTCTGTTGAGCCGCGTACCCGAACCGGAACGCCTGCTCGTGATTCTCGAAGGCGTCGTCGGTTCCGGCGGCCTGTTTCACCGTATCATCCGCATCCTGATCGAGATCCCGCGCCGAGTCGGAGCCGAAGTCGTGCTTGGTCTGCTCCCAGTCGTTTTTGAACGCCGCCTTGGTCCGGTCCCAGGCGCTGTCGTGCTCATCTCTGTACCATTCAGGTCTGTTCTTCATTTGCTTCTCCTTTCGTGATTGCCATTAGCGATCAATGGAGTGAGCAAATTACGATCCACTATTTCCGTCCGGTTGAGTCATCTGCGCGAATTGCGACGGGTTCGAGCCGCGGAAGGCGTCGGGTGGGCGGCCGGGAACGACCGGAAAGTCGGGTCGAATGATCGAAATCAGAACCGGTCGTCGCGCTCGTCGCGCTCGATCTCGGTCGCAACCGCCTCTTCAGTCACCACGATCTCCTCGGTGTTCTGGTCGGGCACCACCGGAGCAACTCGGGTCGAGGTGTTGGAGTCGCGGAAGGTGGTTCTCGTGCGGGAGACTGTGATTCCGCCATTCACGGTGGACGCGCTCAGCACGACCGCCTCCCGATCGGAGGATCCGACCGTCACCGGGATCTCGGAGTTGAACGAGCCGTTGACCTGATGAATGTCGGCGGCGAGCCGGGTCGTCTCGGGTACTTCGATCTTGATCGATCCGTTCACGCTGCTGAACTCGCCCCCGGGGAAGCTGCTGGTGTATACGGCGGTGATCCCGCCATTGACGGAATCGGCGTGCACGCGGGAGCTCGGAGTCTCGATCTCGATCCTTCCGTTGACGGTGCTGACGTCCTGAGCTGCCTCGATCCCCGTGGTGAGGATCTTCCCGTTGGTTGTCGACAGATCGAGCTCCATCGAAGACGGGATCGTGAACGTGTAGGTTCCGCCTCCGTTCTTGTGCCTCCAGGAGCGGCGTCCCCATTCCTCCCGGACGTTCAGAACGTCGCCGGCGATCTCCGTCAGAAGGAATTCGGCGGGGTCGATGTCCTCAGGAAGCTCGAGGCGTGCGCTGAGCGTCACGAGGGGAGTCGAATCCGCGACGACCTCGACTCGACCGTTGACTGTTCGGACGTCGATTTTGCGAAGCTCGGTCGCGTCGAACGTTCTCTCGAGGGTGACCGTCGTGGTGGGCTCGGGCTCCCAGCAGCCTGCAGCCGCCAGGCTGGAGGTGATAAGGAGGATGGCTGTGGCTCGGTGTTTCATCTCGTGAGTTGATACGGGACCGGTGGTCCGATGTTTCAGTTCGTTTCAGGTTATTTGGAATGAAGCCTTTCGGCGGGGGCGTTACCCGGCACATGACGGGATGGAAGGTTTTTTCGGTCGTCGCGTTCGCTGCGGGTGCCGCAGCATCGCTCATCGCCGCGCCCCAGCGCGGCACCCTCCTGGACGAGGTTCTCGCAAAGGTCGACGCGAAGCAGAAAAATGTGCGAGCGATCGAGGCTGATTTCGTCCAGACGAAGGAGTTGGACCTGCTCGCCGAGGCAGGCGTCTCGAGAGGGAGATTCGCTTACCAGGAGCCCAACCGGGTGGTCTGGGAGTACGAGTCTCCGGCGCGCGTCACGATGGTGATCGCGGACGGGAAGATGACGACCTACTACCCGGATCTGGGGAGAGCGGAGCGGATGGAGATCAAGCGGTTCGAGCAGCAGATCTTCCGCTACATGGCCGCCGGAACCGGAGCGCTCGACGAGCTGAAGGAGTACTTCAACCTCCGGTTCGTCGACGATGCCGCCAAGGGCTCGTATCTGCTCGAGCTGAGCCCCAAAACGAAGCTGATCGCGCGACGCGTTCAGGGAATCCGGATCTGGATCGACAAGGAGAGCTATTTCACGACGGCCTTCGAGTGGACCGAGGGGGATGGCGACACGACCCGGATGGAGTTCAGTGACGTGAAGATCAATCCTCGGTTTGATTCCGATCGCTTCGAGCTGGACATCCCCGGAAATGTGAAGATCGAAGAGGTGAGTTTCGACCGCTGAAAAGTGGCGCTGATCGATTTTCGCATTGATGCGCGGGACGGCGAAGCCCGCGCGGGAGCTCTCCGTACGAAACGGGGAGACATTCCGTTCCCCTTCTTCATGCCGGTGGGGACCGTTGGCGCGGTCAAGGCGCTGACGATCGACCAGCTCAGGGCCCTCGACCCCGGCATCATCCTCTGCAACACCTACCACCTGATGCTCCGCCCCGGCGTGGAGCTCGTCGAGACGATGGGCGGGCTGCACCGGTTCATGTCGTGGGACGGGCCGATTCTGACCGACTCGGGGGGGTACCAGGTCTTTTCGCTCGGCGCGATCCGGAAGATTCGTGAAGAGGGGGTGGAGTTCCGCAGCCACCTCGACGGAAGCGCGCACTTTCTCACACCGGAGCGCTCGATCGAGATCCAGGAGCGGCTGGGGGTCGAGATCGCGATGGCGTTCGACGAGTGCCCGGCGCCCGATCAGACGAAGGGGGAGATCGAGCGCTCGATGGAGATGACGCACCGCTGGGCGCGGCGATCGCTCGACGCGAGCCGGGGAGTCTCGGCGATTTTCGGGATCGTGCAGGGTGGAACCCACCCGGATCTACGGAAGCGGAGCGTCGAGGCGATCGCGGCGATGGGATTCGAGGGGCTGGCGATCGGGGGGCTTTCGGTCGGCGAGCCGAAGGAGCTGATGCACGAGGTTGTCTCCCGGACGGCACCGCTTCTGCCGGACGACAAGCCGAGGTATCTGATGGGCGTCGGGACGCCGGAGGACATTCTGGTGGCGGTCGAGGCGGGTGTGACGATGTTCGATTGCGTGATGCCGACCCGGAATGCGAGAAACGGAACTCTCTTCACGAGACGAGGGAAGATATCGATCCGGAACGCACGTTATCGGGCTGACGCGGACCCGATCGATCTCGACTGCGGTTGTCTGGCTTGCAGATCGGTGTCACGAGCCTACCTTAGACATCTTCACGTCAGTGGTGAGATCGCGGCCTCCGTATACGGAACCATTCACAATCTGCAGTTCTATCTCGATCTGATGGGGGGAATCCGGCAGTCGATCATGGAAGGACGATTTCGAGCCTTCCGCGAAACGGTCATGTCGGAAATGTCTGAACAATGCTGACCATCGCCGCCGCAACCGGGGGAGCAGCCGCGCTGATCGCCAACCTCTTTCCGGTCTTCGCCGTGATCCTGATCTTCTACTTCATGGTGATCCGTCCGGGAAACCAGCAGAGGAAGAGGCTGCGGGAGATGCTGGCCGCGCTGAAGAAGGGCGACCGCGTGATCACCAATGGTGGCATTCACGGAGTCATCCAGAGCGTCGATGACGATACCGTCCAGTTGAAGATCGCAGACAACGTCAAGATCAAACTCTCACGCTCCGCCATCGCATCACTGATCGATGCGAAGGCGAGCTGAGCGGAGGAAGTCGTGAAAAAATACACATGGAAGATCGTTCTGATCATCGCGATCATCGCGATCTTCATCTCGGTGCTGATTCCCCGGGAGAACAAGCCCGATCCGATCAACCTCGGACTCGACCTCAAGGGGGGCACCTACCTCGTGATGGAGGTCAACACCGACGACGCGCTGAAGGTCGAGGTGGATCAGGCGATGGAGCGCTTCCGGCTCAGAGCGGAAGAGGAGGGGCTCGCGGCGCCTCGGCTCAGCCGGACCGAAGGGCACAGCTTCCTGATCGAATCGCCCGAGGGATCGAGCCTGGACGCGTACGAGTCGTTCGCCGAGGACCTTCTGACCGAGTACGAAGTATCCCGTTCCGGCGAAGCCGTCGAGGTCGCACTTCGCTCGGCGACCGTGAGCGAGATGGAGTCGCAGACGGTACGGCAGGCGATCGAGACGATCCGCAACCGGATCGACGAGCTCGGAGTGACCGAGCCGATCATTGCCAGGCAGGGAGGGCTCGAGGGGAGGCGCATCGTCATCCAGCTTCCGGGCGTCGATGATCCCGCCCGGGTAAAAGACATCATCAAGACGACCGCTCAGCTTCAGTTCCGGATCGTCGAAGGTGGTCCCGCGCCGACCGAAGAAGACGCACTCGCGAGTCTTCCGCCGACGCTGAGCCGCAACGAAGTAGTGGTGCTTCCCGGCGACAGGGTGAACGTCTTCGGCGAGGTTCAGGGGCGGGAGTACTGGCTGCTCCAGAGACAGGTCACCGTCACGGGTGCCGATCTGAAGACCGCCCGCGTGCAGCGGGGTCAGCTCGGCGAGCCGATCGTCGCGTTCTCGATGACGGCCGAGGGTTCCGGAAAATTCGGTGATCTGACGGGCGCCAACATCAACCGGCGGATGGCGATCGTCCTCGACGACAAGGTGCAGTCGGCTCCGACGATCAATTCCCAGATCACATCGGACGGAATCATCGAAGGAAGATTCTCGGAGCAGGAGGCGCTCGACCTGGCATTGGTTCTCCGCAGCGGCGCCCTTCCCGCTTCGCTGACGACGCTCGAGGAGCGGACCGTCGGTCCGACGCTCGGGCTCGATTCGATCCGCGCTGGTGTGACGGCAGCGATGATCGGATTCGTTGTGGTCGTCCTGCTGATGCTGGTCTATTACAAGCTGGCGGGCGTAAATGCCGCGGTGGCTCTGACGTTGAACCTCGTGATCCTGCTGGGCCTGATGGCCTACTTCGGCGCGACGCTCACGCTTCCCGGAATCGCCGGGATCATTCTGACGATCGCCATGGCGGTCGATTCGAACGTTCTCGTTTTCGAGCGGATCAGGGAGGAGCTCGACGCGGGCAAGTCGATCCGCGCTGCGATCGATGAGGGCTTTCGTCTCGCTTTCGGCACGATCATCGACACCAACCTGACGACGATGATCGCGGCGCTGTTCCTCTTCCAGTTCGGAAGCGGCCCTGTCCGCGGCTTCGCCGTGACGCTGATGATCGGTCTCGGCGCATCGATCTTCACGGCATTCTTCGTTTCACGCGTCATCTTCGATCTGATCTACAACCGGCCGGGAACGCGGCCGACGGCGATCAGCATCTGATTGGGGCTTTGACATGTACATACTGAAAAACACGAACATCGACTTCGTTCGCTGGCGCTGGGTGATCACGATCATCTCGCTCCTGATCGTTCTTTCGGGACTCGTGGTCATCATGACGCGGGGGCTGAATCTCGGGATCGATTTTGCCGGCGGTGCCAACGTGATCGTTCGTTTCCAGGAAGCCCCGGAGACGGCGCGTCTGCGGTCGATCGTGCCCGACGCGGTCATCCAGCGGTTCGGTCCCGAGGAAGACAACTCGATCCTGTTCCGCCTTCCGCAGCAGGACATCGAGGGAGACTACGCAGGTGAGGTGGTCGCGCTTCTTCACACGAGTCTCAACGAGGAAGGCGACACGAAGCTGGACCTGAATTATCAGGGGAGTGCTGCAATCGCCGAGCTCCTGTCGACCAGAGCCGGGCTGTCCGAGGTCGGAGCAGCAGAGATGGCCCAGGAGATCATCGACGCACGATCATCGGTCGAGCTTTTCAGCGACTGGTCCCAGGTCGAGGCCATCGAAGGAATGACGCCTGCGATTCTGGAGGTGCTTCGAACCGAAGCCTACCTCGGTTCCTTCAACGTCCTGAGCCAGGAAACCGTCGGTCCGCAGATCGGACGGGAACTTCAACGAAAAGCCTTTCTCGCCATCGTCCTCGCCATTCTCGCAATGGGGGTTTACATCGCGATTCGCTTTGCCGACATCAATTTCGGTATTGCCGCGATCATCTGTCTCATTCACGACGTCGGAGCCGCGCTCACGCTGCTCGCATTCATGCGTGCCGAGTTCGAGATCATTACCGTGTCCGCGATGCTTCTCATAGTCGGTTATTCGATCAACGACACGGTCGTCATCTACGATCGCGTACGGGAAAATCTCCGGAAGATGCGAGGCAAGGGCGACTACGCCCGGATCCTGAACCTCTCCATGAATCAGACTTTGAGCCGTACGGTTCTGACCACGGGGACGACGCTTCTCGCGATCAGCTCGCTCATCATTTTCGGAGGAGAGGTCATCCGGGAGTTTTCCTGGGTCCTTTTCGTCGGAACCATCGCCGGTACCTATTCGACGATCTCGATCGTTCCAGCGATCGTTCTGGCGCTCAGGAAGATGCGGGGAATCGGCGAGTCGAGGCGCGTCGATCGCACGCGAGCCGAGGCGAATCGGCCGGCTGCGAGCGTCGAATCCGAGAACCGCGCCTGAGCCGCCGGGAGTGTCGTACGGCGTTAGCTGTCACTGATCTCGCTTCGGTTCGGTCCGGGACTGAGCTCATCGGAGGTGCTCCGAGAACGAACGCTGATCGGGCCCGATAGCCGAAAGGCATATCATTCGTCGTATGAGAGTCGCGAAGACGGCACGCTACACGATCGCTGAGAGGGCGCGCGAGGAGCTCGAAGCGGCGATCACGGAGTTTCTCGGAGCGATTCGACGGAACGAGCCGGATACCGAATATCGCGCCTTTCGAGAGTCGAATGGTCGCGGATACGTCCACGTGATGTCGTTTCCCGACCAGGCAGGGGAGGAACGGCACCGGAGCAGCCCCTGGACCGAGAGGTTCGTCGAGAAGCTCTATCCCCGTTGCGACGCCGAGCCGGTTTTCACCGAGATCGAGGAAATCGAGTCTTCCGAAGGGAGTTGAGGAAACGACATGGGAGAAGCGTCGGGAGAGAGCAAGGATGTGACGAGAGACGCCCGCCAGGTGCTGAGGGAGAGGAAAGAAGCGAGTGAGCTCGGGGGCGGCCAGCATCGGATCGACCGCCAGCACGACGCCGGCAAGCTGACGGCGAGAGAGCGAATCGCTCTTCTTTTCGACAGTGGCTCTTTCCAGGAGATCGATCAGCTCGTGGTCCACCGTTCGAGAGACTTCGGACTCGAATCGCAGCGGGTGCCGGGGGATGGTGTCGTCACGGGATTCGGTCTGGTCGACGGGCGGGCAGTCTACGCATTCGCCCAGGATTTCACGGTTTTCGGCGGGTCGCTCAGCGAGACGCATGCGGCGAAGATCGTCAAACTGATGGATCTGGCGATGAAAAACGGCGTTCCGATCGTCGGCCTCAACGACTCCGGCGGTGCGAGGATTCAGGAGGGAGTCGTCTCGCTCGGGGGCTATGCCGACATCTTTCTGCGCAACACGCTCGCATCCGGAGTGGTTCCCCAGATTTCGGCAATCATGGGGCCGTGCGCCGGAGGCGCGGTCTACTCCCCCGCGATCACAGATTTCATTCTGATGGTCCGGAACACGAGCTACATGTTCGTGACCGGACCCGAGGTGATTCGCACGGTCACGCACGAGGACGTTACGAAAGAGAAACTGGGAGGCGCGACGACGCACAGCGAGGTTTCGGGAGTCGCACATTTCGCGGCAGCATCCGACGAGGACTGCATCGCGCTGATCCGGGAGCTGCTCTCGTTCCTTCCTTCGAACAATCTCGAAGATCCGCCGAGCCGGCCATCCGACGACGACATCAACCGGGTCGACGAAAGTCTCGACGAAGTCGTTCCGGCAAGCTCGAATCAGCCGTACGACATTCGCGAGATCATCCGGATCGTCGGCGACGAGCGGCATTTTTTCGAAGTGCACGAGTCCTTCGCGCGCAACCTGGTCGTGGGTTTCATCCGGCTGAACGGTCATCCGATCGGCGTGGTCGCCAATCAGCCGGCGTATCTGGCCGGGGTGCTCGACATCGACGCATCGAGAAAAGGGGCGCGCTTCGTGCGACTCTGTGACGCGTTCAATGTTCCGCTGCTCGTGCTCGAGGACGTTCCGGGGTTTCTTCCGGGAGTCCAGCAGGAGCACGGCGGAATCATCATTCACGGTGCAAAGCTCCTCTATGCTCTCGCCGAGGCGACGGTCCCGAAGGTTACGGTCATCACGAGGAAAGCATACGGCGGTGCGTACTGTGTGATGAACTCCAAGCACATCCGTGCGGACATGAACTTCGCGTATCCGAACGCGGAGATCGCGGTGATGGGTGCGGAAGGGGCAGTCAACATCCTCTATCGGCGTGAGGTCGAGTCCGCGGCGGAACCGGATGCGATGCGGAAGCAGAAGATCGAAGAGTACAGGGAGAAGTTCGCCAATCCGTTCGTCGCGGCCGAGCGAGGTTTCATTGACGAGATCATCGAGCCTCGTGAGACGCGGCGCAAACTGATTGCCGCCTTCTCGATGGCGCGAAACAAGCGGGACGTCAACCCTCCGAAGAAGCACGGAAACATTCCCTTGTGAGGCGTGCCGTGGCGGACACCGATCCTCGTGTCATCCGTTGCGTGGAGGAGAAGCTCGATCCGCTGAAACCGTGGTCAATGCCCGAAAGCGCCGAGGGTTCACGGCTGGTCCTGTCATCGGATGGAAGCGCGCCGAGGAGGGCTACGGCCTTCCAGATCGCGCGCGACGATCGCATTCTGCGCATCGTGTTCGACGCGGACGATGAACGGGATGTCGTGGCGACGATGGGGAACGACGATCCGCTCTGGAAGGAGGACGTGTTCGAAGTCTTCATCGCACCAGAGCGGCGACGGGAGTACTTCGAGCTCGAGCTCAGCCCGCGCGGAGCGCGCTTCGATGCGAGGATCAGCTCCCCCGGCGGGACTCGTTCGACGATGGAGACGGACCTCTCGTGGAGTTGCCGGTGGAGAGGGTTCGTACGCCGCGATGGTTCGGGAGAGCGGTGGCGAACACGAGCATCACTCCAGGTACCGTTGGATGGGCTCGATGCCGGGCGACCCCATTCGGGAGCGGTATGGTGGGTGAATTTCTACCGGATCGACCGTTCGCCCGACGGCGACGAGTTCTCGTCCTGGGCGCCCACGTTCGCGGACCCACCGGATTTTCATCTTCCAGATCGCTTCGGCGAGCTTCATTTCGTCTGAGTCGGTTGATCGGGGCCCGATGCTCGGGCGGCACGAGCGATGCAGACTCCCCGGCGGGGCGTGGGACCCCGGCGATGGATTTCGAATTCGAAGAGCTGAAGAAAGAGTTCCTCAACGAGGCGAAGGAGAAAATCGTCGAGATGAGGGCGATCGTCGAGGCCGGTTTCGACGAGGGCGACTCGCTGGAGCGACTGACGAATCTCGCACACCAGTTGAAGGGTTCGGGAGGGAGCTACGGGTACGCGCGGATCTCGAGCGACGGGGCGCGACTCGAGGAGATCCTGGAAGGCGATGGATCTGCCGATCGAGAGGGAGTCGAAAGGGGACTCAGCGATCTCGAGGACGAGGTGGCCCGGCAGCTGGCCGCATTCGACTCGTGACGCGCGATCTCCTCAGCTGACAGGGTGAGTCGTCCGTCTGGGCTCGGCCCGGCGTTCCCACTGAACCTGGTTGCGGCCGTTCTCCTTTGCCCGATAGAGCGCCTTGTCTGCTGAATCCACCAGCTCGAGGGTCGAATCGAAATCGGTCAACGAGTTCGACGCCACTCCGATACTGACTGTCACCCGTATTTCGGCTTCGTCAGTCTGAATCGGCGCTTCCTCCACCACATTTCGAATTTTCTCGGCGAACTGGATTGCGTCGTCAAGCGTAGTCTGCGGCATCAGAACCGCGAACTCCTCTCCGCCGTATCTGGCGACGAGGTCGGAAGTCCGGACCGAGTCGGAAAAACGCGCTGCGACTTCTTTCAGCACTTCGTCTCCGGCCGCATGACCAAAGGTGTCGTTGACCTTCTTGAAGTAATCGAGATCGATGAGAGCGAACGAGAGAGGGCGCTCGTAACGGCGGGCCTCTTCGAACTCGCGAGCGAGCGACTCCTGAAGGTGGCGGTGGTTGTACAGCTGAGTGAGGCCGTCGGTGATGGACAGCCGGGCGAGCTTTTCGTTCTTTTCGAGCAATTCCTTCTGAAGGTCGACGATGCGGCGTGCAGCGCGAATCCGCGCGACCAGCTCGGCTGGCTGGAACGGTTTCGTGACGTAGTCGTCCGCGCCGAGCTCGAAGCCTTCGAGCTTGTCCTCATGGTCGTCTTCTCCGGTGAGAACGATCACGTAACGGTTCCGGAATTCGTATTCTCCCTTGATTTCCCTGCAGAGCTGGAGCCCGTCGATGTCGGGAAGGCGGCGGTCGAGAATCGCGAGATCCCACCGGCGATGCCAAAGCTCCTCCCGCGCCTCGGCACCATTTGCGCACTCGGCGGTCTCGTAACCCTGCCTCTGAAGGAACAGCTTGACGAGCTTCCGGATGGCACGATCGTCGTCGACGACCACCACTCTGAATAGCTGTTCTTCGGATTCGGTCATTTTCAGCTCCTGATCAGACTCTTCTGCAGATGATATCGGTTCGACCTCACTGGTCGGAGATTTCACGTGGGTAGGCCGGGCGGCTGCCCTCGGCGGCGAGCTCAAAACAGAATGTCCATCGAGATGTCGAGCGCAGTGACGGAATGGGTCAGCGCGCCTGACGAGATCCGGTCGACCCCGGTTTCGGCCACGGCGCGGATCGTTTCGAGTGTGATGCCTCCGGACGCTTCGAGGATGACCGTTCTCCCCGTCGATCGATTATGGTCGCTGGTCACGGCGACTGCGGTGCGGATGGAATCGATGTCCATGTTGTCGAGCAGGACATATTCGGGTCGGGTGCCGAGTGCTTCGCCGAGCTCGTCGAGGGTTCGCACTTCGATCATCAGGGGACGGCGTAAGCCGGTCGCGCGGACGAGCTCGACCGCTCTCGCAATGCCACCGGCACGGTCGATGTGGTTGTCCTTGATCAGGAACATGTCGTGAAGTCCCATCCGGTGGTTTCGCCCGCCCCCGGCCGCGACGGCGTATTTGTCGAGGAGTCGCAGCCCGGGCGCCGTCTTGCGCGTGTCGTAGATTTCGGCACCGGTGCCTTTGATGGCGGCTGCGTAGCGGGACGTCAGGGTGGCGATCCCGGATGCGCGCTGGATCACGTTCAGAATCGACCGCTCCATCGTCAGGAGTGCGCGGACGGAGCCGCGGACCGTAGCGATGGCGGTCCCGGGGGATACCGGGTCGCCGTCGGCGAGATGGAGCTCGGCTCGGGCATCCGGATCGAGGAGCTGGAAGCCGTGCTCGATGAACGGAGCGCCCGCAAAGACTCCTTCGACTTTGGCGAGGAACCGGGCAATGCCCTTTTCGGCGGCTCCGAAGATCGCATCCGTCGTGATGTCGGGGAGGTCCTCCTCGAGCGCGAGCTCGAGAATCGTACGTACCGTGTTGCTCGTCAGGGTCATCGCGCTCGGGCCTGGTGCGAAGATTCCGCCAGAGCGGAGGCGGCATCGGGAGGCCGGGAGCGAGATTTCTGAAATCGAGCGGTCAGGATTGCTGTTGGAAGCTATTGAAACATGGGGGCGATCGGCTTCGACGGGAGTTGATCGGCGCCAGGTTGCATGCCGAGCTGGACGAACCTCGTAAATCAGTCCACCAATCGCAAGTGCGAACAACGATCTTGCACTGGCAGCCTAAATAGCTGTCACGCTCCCTGTCGGGCTGCTCACGCCGGACAGATCGAGTGTCATTAATGTGAGCTGGGCGTCAACGGGTGCCGTGACGTTGACGCCGAGATCCAAGCGCGGCTGGCTCGTCGCCGGTCCTCGTTCTGCTGGCAGGTGACGGGCGAGATCAAAAGCAGGACTACGCATGTAGATGCCCGGCCTACGAAGCTCTCGGACGTGGGTTCAATTCCCACCGCCTCCACCAGTTTCTCTCCCCTGGCGATTCTCGGAACGGAACACCGGAAAGAGTGCTCCCGGATTGTCGTCCGACGGTCCGGAAAATCCCGTGATCAGGGGTCGACAAACCCCCAACAGGTCGGTTAGTGTATGCGCCGCGCAGGTGCCTGCCTTCGGGCGGATCTGAGTCTGCACATCCTGTAGAGAACAACGCATCCATTTCCTATGCAGATCTTTCACCGAAGTGCGAATACGCTCGCCAAGGTAAGTATCGTCGGCACTCTGCTGGTCGTCACCCTCGTTGGTGGGGCCGCGATCGCCCTCAACCGCGCGTCGTGGATTCGCGAGACCGGGGACGCTCTCGAGCAGCCCGTCCCGTTCAGCCACCAGCATCACGTGCAGGCGCTCGGAATCGACTGCCGTTACTGCCACACGACGGTCGAGAAGTCGAGCTTTGCCGGAATCCCGCCGACGCAGACCTGCATGAACTGTCACTCCCAGATCTGGACGAACGCGGAGATGCTGGAGCCGGTGCGCGCGAGCTTCAGAGAGGAAGTGCCGCTCGAGTGGGCGCGGGTGCACCGGCTCGCGGACTTCGTCAAGTTCGATCATTCAATTCACGTCAACAAGGGAATCGGCTGCGTATCGTGTCACGGGCAGGTCGACGAGATGAGGCTGACCGCACAGGAGAAGCCGCTTTCGATGTCCTGGTGCCTCGACTGTCACCGTCATCCCGAGAAGAATCTGCGGCCGCTGGACCGGATCACGGACATGAACTGGGAGGCGGAGGATCAAGAGGCGCTCGGGGCCGAGCTGGCCGAGGAGTACGGTACGCGCAGGCTGGACAGCTGCTCGTCGTGCCACTATTGATCGATGCCGGAAGATGAGGAAATGACGACGAACACGAAACAGAACGGGCTCGACCTGATCGACTTTCGGCAGAGGCTCGAAGGCCAGGAGGGGGAACGTTTCTGGAAGAGCCTCGACGAGATCGCCGAAGAGGATGGTTTCGGTCAGCTGCTCGACCGCGAGTTTCCCAACTATGGTGCGGAATGGGCCTCGCGGACGGACCGCAGAAGCTTTCTGAAACTGATGGGCGCATCGCTCGCGCTCGGCGGTCTGACGGCATGCGACCGTCCACCGCCGGAGAAGATCATCCCTTATGTCAGCGCCCCGGAAGAGATCATCTACGGCCGGCCGCTGTTCTACGCCACGACGATGAGCCTGGGTCGCGACTCGGTGGGCCTTCTGGTCGAGACTCACGAAGGCCGCCCGACGAAGGTCGAGGGTAACCCGGATCATCCGTCGAGTCTCGGCGCTGCGGACGCGATCTACCAGGCGTCGATCCTCGGGTTGTATGACCCGGATCGATCGCAGACCCTGCGCAGGCTCGGGCGCATCTCGACCTGGAGCGATTTCGTTTCGACGCTCGGACAGGCGATGGAAGCACGGGCGGCGAATCAGGGGGCGGGCGTGCGGATTCTGACCGAGACCGTGATGTCGCCGACCGTCGGAGCGCAGCTCGAGGAGATTCTGCAGACCTACCCGGCCGCGAAATGGGTTCAGTACGATCCCGCGGTTCCCGATCGTCCGGCAACGATGCGAAATCAGGTTCCTCGCTATCATTTCGATCAGGCGGACGTGATTCTCGTGCTCGATTCGGACGTCATGGGATCGGAAGCGGGACATCATCACTATGCGCGAGCGATCGCGGACCGGCGTCGGGTCCGAACCGAATCCCCCCGAATGAGCCGCCTCTACGTGGCCGAGTCGATGCCGTCTCCCACCGGGGCGATCGCCGATCATCGATTTCCTGTCCGGACCTCGGATATGGAAGCCGTTGCCGACATGCTCGCCAACGCGATGGGTGTCGGCGGAGGATACAGCGATGCGCCGCGGGGATCGGAAACGGAGTGGGTTGCGGCGGTCGCGCGCGATCTTCGAGGCGCGAGAGGAAGGGCGGTCGTCGTCGGAGGCGACCATCTTTCGCCCCGCACCCATGAGTTGATTCGCTCGATGAATCAGGCGATCGGCGCGGTGGGAACCACGATCGAGTACATCGCTCCTCCCGAGATTCGTGTGCAGAACCAGACGAGAGCGCTCGCCGAGCTCGTCGACGAGATGCGGGCGGGAGCGGTCGAGGTTCTTCTGATTCTCGGGGGGAATCCGGTCTATACGGCGCCGGGTGATCTGAGGTTTGCCGAGGCGATGGATCGAGTCGGTGGTCTTCGCGCGCATCTCAGCTCGCATTACGACGAGACGTCGCGACACTGCCACTGGCACATCAACGCGGCGCACTACCTCGAGTCGTGGGGCGACGCGGTCTCGTTCGACGGGACCCCGTCGATCATCCAGCCGATGATCGAGCCGCTCTATGGCGGCAAAACGGTGATCGACGTGCTGAACATTCTGACGGGCCGGATCAGCTCGACGACCTACGAGACGGTTCGAGAACACTGGATGGGCCGCGCCACCGGGGGAGGCGACTTCGAGAGATGGTGGCAGACGATGCTGCACGCCGGTGTGATCCCGAAGGGACAGTTCGCCGAGCGCAGGTTCGTCTTCCCTCCGGAGCCGTTCGCTCCGCGGCCTGTTGACGACGTGGAAGTCTCCGGGGGCATCGAGGTGAACTTCCGTCCCGATCCGGCAATCTGGGACGGGCAGTTCGCGAACAACGGCTGGCTGATGGAGATGCCGAGACCGCTGACCAAAGTCACCTGGGACAACGCCGCCTACATGAGTCACGGCACCGCGCAGCGTCTGGGGCTTCGGAGCGAGCAGGTGATCGAGATCGTTCATCAGGGACGGATGGTGAAGGCTCCGGTCTGGATTGCGATCGGGCATGCTCCCGACTCGATCACGCTGCACACGGGGTTCGGGCGGACGCACGCGGGCAGCGTCGGAAGCGGCCGGGGGTTTGATGCGTACGTGATCCGGACGGCCGGGAATCCATGGTTCGTAAGTGCTCAGATCCGCGCGACGGACGAGAAGATCGAGATCGCCTGTACCCAGAAGCACTTCTCGATGTACGGACGCAATCTCATCCGCGCGGCTTCTCTCGGTAGTTTCGTTCACGATCCCTCGATGAAGGGGGATCCGATGGAAGACGACGAATCGCGGATCACGCCGGGACACGAGGAAGAGATCGCCGGTGTCCCGCACGAGGCGGAGCCTGGAGCCCACGCTGCGGATCCGGACATCTACGAGGATTGGAACTATCCGGGTTATGCGTGGGGGATGTCGATCGACACGTCAGTCTGCACGGGTTGCGACGGTTGCATCATCGCCTGCGTTGCTGAGAACAACATCCCGGTGGTCGGAAAGCGGGAAGTCCTTCGCGAGCGGGAGATGCACTGGCTGCGGATCGATCGTTACTACAAGGGAAGCAGCGTCGATCGCCCGCAGACGTTTCATCAGCCGATTCCGTGTCAGCAGTGCGAGAAAGCCCCCTGCGAGCCGGTGTGCCCGGTCGGCGCGACGACGCACAGTCATGAAGGCCTCAACGACATGACCTACAACCGTTGTGTCGGAACTCGATACTGCTCGAACAACTGTCCCTACAAGGTGCGGCGGTTCAACTTCTTCGAGTACGCCGATTACGAGACCGAGTCGCTGAAGCTCGGGAGGAATCCCGACGTGACGGTTCGGACCCGTGGCGTGATGGAGAAGTGCACGTATTGTGTCCAGAGGATCAATGAGGGTCGGATCGCGGCGGAGCGGGAAGGCCGGAGGGTCAGAGACGGTGAGATCCGCACCGCGTGCCAGCAGAGTTGTCCGACCAACGCGATCGTTTTCGGAGACATCAATGATCCGACGAGCCAGGTCACGAAACTGAAGGCGCAGGCGCATAACTACCGTCTGCTCGAGGAACTGAATACTCAGCCGAGAACGACATATCTGGGTACAGTGAGAAACCTCAATCCGGAGATCCCCGCGTGACGACCGAACCTCTCGACAGAGAAGCACGAGCGCGGAAGGATCCGTACGATGCCGGCCCGATCCTGATCGGAGAGCACGATTTCTCGTCGATCAACGACAAGATCTCATCTCTGGCCGAGGCACCGCTGAAGTCGACCGGGAAGGGATGGATTCTCGGTTTCGCGATCGGATTCCTTCTGCTCAACGTGCTGATGGTGTCGATCGTCGCGCTGATCGCGTTGGGCACCGGAATCTGGGGAATCAACATTCCCGTGGGATGGGGATTCGCGATCATCAACTTCGTCTGGTGGATCGGAATCGGGCATGCCGGTACGCTGATCTCGGCGATTCTCCTGCTCTTTCACCAGCAGTGGAGAAACTCCATCAACCGCTTTGCCGAGGCGATGACGCTCTTCGCCGTCGCCTGCGCCGGCATGTTCCCGCTTCTTCACACGGGACGTCCCTGGTTCGCCTACTGGCTGATGCCATATCCGAACTCGATGGGATTGTGGCCGCAGTTCCGGAGCCCGCTCGTCTGGGACGTCTTCGCGGTCACGACCTACGGTTCGGTCTCGCTGATCTTCTGGTACATCGGGATGATTCCGGATCTGGCGACGCTGCGGGACCGAGCAACGACGAGAGTCCGGCAGGTGATCTTCGGATTTGCGTCGATGGGGTGGAGGGGCTCGGCGCGGCACTGGGAACGGTACGAGACGGCGTACCTGCTGCTGGCGGGGCTGTCCACGCCTCTGGTGCTCTCGGTTCACACGATCGTCAGCTTCGACTTTGCGACATCGATCATTCCCGGCTGGCATGCGACGTTTTTCCCGCCCTATTTCGTCGCCGGCGCGATCTACGCCGGGTTCGCAATGGTACTGAACCTCGCGATTCCGATCCGGAAAGCCTACAAGATGGAAGACGTGATCACGATGAGACATCTCGACAATATGGCGAAGATCCTCCTCGCCACCGGGCTCATCGTGGCGTACGCGTACGTGATGGAGCTCTTCTACGGTTGGTACAGCGCCAGCGAGTTCGAGATCTTCATGCTGAAGAACCGGACCGGGATGGGCGCAGAGATTCACGCTCCGTACTGGTGGACGTACTGGATGCTGATTTTCTGTAACCTGATCACACCGCAGCTGCTCTGGTTCAAGAACGTGAGGAGATCGCCCGTAGCGCTGTTCATCATTTCCCTGATCGTAGGCGTCGGAATGTGGCTGGAGCGTTTCGTCATCGTCGTCGTTTCGATGCATCGGGATTATCTCCCTTCATCGTGGGGGATGTACTCCGGAACGGCGTGGGACTGGGCGATGTACATCGGCACGATCGGCCTCTTCCTGACGCTGTTCTATCTCTTCGTTCGGTTCCTCCCCATCATCCCGATGTTCGAGGTCAAACATCTTTTGCCTGAATCGCACGCTCACGGGCACGAGGACTGATGATGCAGACTCACATCACCCCATCGAGCTTTGGACTGATCGCGAGATTCGATTCGGTCGAAGCGCTCATGCACGCGGCCGAGCGGGTGCGCGATGCCGGGTACACGCGAGTCGACGCATACACGCCGTTTCCGATCGAAGGGCTCACGGCGAGTCTCGGCCTGCCGAAAACGAAGCTGCCCGCCCTGGTGCTGGCGGCGGGAATCATCGGAGGATTGACGGGATTCGGCATGCAGTACTTCGCTCAGGTGATCCACTATCCCTACAACATCGGAGGAAAGCCGCTCTACAGCTGGCCCGCGTGGATTCCGATCACGTTCGAGGTGACGATTCTGTTTGCGGCATTTACGGCGGCGATTGCGATGATCGTCCTGAACGGTCTGCCCGAGCCCTACCATCCTGTGTTCAATGTCAAGGGATTCGAGAGAGCGACCGAGGACCGTTTCTTCATCTCGATCGAATCGACCGATCCGAAGTTCGAGGAGGGTGCGGTTCGCGATCTCTTCAGGGCGGCCGGAGCCGCGGAGGTTTCCGATGTTCCGCTCTGAGATGCGAGCCTCCGGCCTTCTGGTCGTGATGGTGATGTTATTGACGGCGGCGACCGGGTGCCGCCAGGAGATGGCCGAGGCTCCCTACTACGATCCGCTCGAGGCGACGACGTTCTTCGAGGACGGACAGTCGGCGAGAAAGCCTCCGATGGGCACGGTTGCGCGCGGTCACCTCCGGCTCGACGACCATTTCTACACTGGTCGGGTCAATGGTGAGCTCGCGACGACGTACCCGTTCGAGATAACGCGGGCGGTCCTCGATCGAGGTGAGGAGCGGTTCAACATCTACTGCACGCCGTGTCACGGGCGGACAGGCGATGGGAACGGGATGATCGTGCAGCGCGGATTCCGCCAGCCGACGTCGTTTCATTCGCCGACGATCCTCGCTCATCCGCCCGGCCATTACGTCGATGTGATGACCAACGGCTTCGGAGCGATGCCGAGCTACGCGGCGCAGGTTCCGCACGAGGATCGATGGGCGATCGCAGCGTACATCCAGGCGCTGCAGCTCAGCCGCACGGTTCCGGTCTCCGCCCTGAGCGCCGAGCAGCGCGCCAGGCTCGAATCGGATCTCGCGGGTGGAGCCGCCAGCGAGCAGGTGCCCCATGGCACGGCGGTTCAGACGGAAGGGGAAGGACACTGATGGAAGTCAATCCTCAGCATCATCCTCTCGGCCGTCTCATGAAGCCGGTGCTGATCGTGGGGGTGATCGGCGTCGCGATTCTGATTGCGGGCGCCCTGTTACTCTCCATCGAGCTCGCCCTTCGGGCGTGGCTGCTCGGTTTTGCGTTCGTGTCGACGATTGCGATCGGGTGTCTCGTGCTTCTGATGATTCACACGCTCACCGGAGGCGTCTGGGGACTCATCATCCGCCGAATCGTCGAAGCCGGCGCCTCGACGCTTCCGTGGCTCATCGCGTTCTCGATACCCGTGCTGCTCGGGATTCACTCGATTTACGAATGGTCGCATGCGGATGTCGTCGCGAGCGATCCGATCCTGCAGCACAAAGCGGCCTACCTGACTCAGGGAGCGTTTTCGCTCCGTACGATCGGATACTTCGTCATCTGGTCGGTGATGGCCTATCTGCTCATCGGTTGGGGGCGGAGCTTCGAGAAGGACCGGGGCGCGCTGACGCTGACGAAAATGCGCCGCCTGAGCGCTGGTGGTCTGATTGTGATGGCGCTGACCATCAGCCTCGCTTCGGTCGACTGGATGATGTCGCTCGAGCCCCACTGGTTCTCCACGATGTACGGCCTTTCGTTCATCGTCGGCTGCCTCCTCTCGGCGATGGCGTTTTCGATCATCGTTGCCTCCAGGACATGGGTCGAGGGGCATTACGGCTCGATTTTCCCGGCGAAGAAGTTCCGCGATCTCGGCAACCTTCAGCTCGCTTTCGTGATGCTGTGGGCGTACACGGCCTTTTCGCAGTTCATGCTGATCTGGTACGGCAACCTGCAGGAAGAGGTTCCCTACTACCTGCGGAGGACTCACGGGGTGTGGGGATGGATCGCCGTGACTCTGATCGTCTTTCACTTCTTCCTGCCGTTTTTCATGCTGCTGATGCGGTCGATCAAGGATCGGCCGCAGGTACTGCGACTCGTTGCCGCCTGGATTCTTTTCATGCACGCGGTCGACTTCTACTGGCTGATCGGCCCGGCATTCGGTGAGAGCGGTGCGGCCTTCTGGGTTTACGGAGCTGCTTTAGTCGCGGCATTCGGACTCTGGGCCGCAATCTTCTTCTGGTACCTCGGCAGAGCTTCCCTTCTGATGGAGGGAGATCCATGGATTCGGGAGAGGGTCGAGGCAGGAAAATTCAACAGGGAGGTCGTCGGTCATGGATGAACATCTCCAGGCTCACGACCAGCACGGTCCTACGCCCGTGCACGTGGACGTCCACCACGAGGAAACCGACATCAACGTTCGCGCCGTCCTCATCGGATCGGCGATCTTCATCGTATTCTCGATTCTGATGCTGCTGTTGTTGTGGGGTACCTACGAGCTCTTTCTACGAGTGGATCGGAAGTTCGATCCGGAAGCGGTGAGCGCGATCCCTGCGGCGGCCGACCGGCAGGACTTCGTCTATGGGAATGTTCCGGCGGACAAACCGGACTTCACGAACCACTGGACGGTTCCGATCGAGGAGCTGGACCAGTTTCGAAAATCGGAGCTGGAGATCCTCGAGAGGTACGGGGAGAGCGGCACCGCGGGCGTGGTCCGGGTTCCGATCGAAGCGGCCAAGGATCTCGCGCTTCGTCGCGGCTACCCGGTGAGGACCGATGCGGCCGAGGCGATGTCCGAGGTGAGAGCCCTCGGCGCGGAACTGCCAGAGTGGGCGAGTAGCGGCGTCGGCGCCGCTCCGCAGACCTCACCCGAACCGGACACGCTCATGGGCGAAGCGATCGAGCGGGCGGAGGAGCAACCGTGAGGCGCGCGCTGCCGGTTCTGCTGCTCCTGATGTCTGCGGCACCGATTTCTGCGCAGATCTTTCCGCGGTCGGCCGTGGACGGAGTGCAGCTGGTTCAACGGATCGACTCGGAGATCCCACTCGACCTGGAGCTCGTGGACGAGAGCGGAAAAACGGTCCGCCTGCAGGACTACTTCGACAAGGGAAAACCGGTCGTGCTGACGCCGGTGTATTACAGCTGCCCGATGCTCTGCAATCTCGTTCTCGACGGAATGGTGAATGTCGCGAGGGAGCTCCGGTTCGACATCGGTGAAGAGTACGAGGTCGTCACCGTGAGCTTCGACGATCGAGAAACAGCCGATATGGCCGCAGCCAAAAAGGAGATTTACGCGAGACGGTACGGACGCGCGGAAGTCGAGAACGGCTGGCACTTCCTCACGGGCGACAAGGTGACGATCCGTCAGTTGATGGACTCGATCGGCTTCGGGTTCGCCTATGACGATGCGCTCGATCAGTATGCGCACTCGGCGGTCGTGGTCGTGTTGACTCCCGAAGGAAAGATCGCCAGATATTTCTATGGCTTCGAGTTCAAGGCTCGCGATCTCCGGCTCGCCATCGTGGAAGCATCGGAGGGGCGTGTCGGGACAATCGTCGATCAGGCGATGCTCGTCTGCTTTTCATACGACGCATCCGTCGGAAGATACACACCCGCCGTGATGAGAGGGCTCCAGGTCGCGGGATCGGCGACGGTGCTGATCCTGGGCGGCTTCGTTTTCAGTCTCATTCGAAAAGAGAGAAAGAACAGGGACTCGAATCTTGCTGGATAACGTACCCATACTGCCGGAAGCGGCTTCGAGCGTCGCGGGGCAGATCGACATCTTCTACTGGTTCCTCGTGCTGGTCACGGCGGTCATGTCGGTTCTCATTGCCGCGCTGATCGTCGTGTTCGCCGTGAAATACCGGCGACGGTCGGATACCGAGATTCCCCCGGAGCTTCACGAGAACAAGTGGGTCGAGGCTTCGTGGATCGTGATCCCGTTCCTCGTCTTCATGGTGATTTTCTTCTGGGGAGCATGGCTGTACTTCGACATCAACCGGATGCCGCGAAATGCGACCGACGTTTACGTGGTCGCCAAGCAGTGGATGTGGAAGTTCCACCATCCGGGCGGACAGACCGAGATCAACGATCTTCACGTGCCGGTCGGTCAGCCCATCCGGCTCATCATGATCTCGCAGGACGTGATCCACGATTTCTACGTTCCCGAGTTTCGTGTCCACACGGACGTGCTGCCGAACCGGTACCGCTACGCCTGGTTCGAGGCAACCAAACCGGGCGTCTACAATCTTTTCTGTTCGGAATACTGCGGAACGGAGCACTCCCGCATGATCGGGAAGGTGTACGTGGTGGAGGCAGCGGAGTATCAGCAGTGGATCTCCGGTGGGGTCTCCGGGTCCGCAGCGGAAAAGGGAGAGGAGCTCTTCAGCAAGTACGCGTGCAACACCTGCCATACGGACGACTCGAGCGCTCGAGGCCCGACGCTGACGGGACTTTTCGGCACCGATGTCATCCTGGATACCGGTGAGCGGGTCGTGGCCGACGAAGGCTATCTGCGCGAATCGATTCTGGATCCTCGCGAGAAGATCGTGATGGGTTTCGACGCGATCATGCCGAGCTTCACGGGCCAGCTCAACGAAGAACAGGTCCTGCAACTCATCGCGTATCTGAAGTCACTCGCTTCTCCCGAGGACTCGGCGCCGGTGATGTCGACTCCCACCGGAGGAGAAGCGGTGCCTCCCGCGGCCCAGCGTGCTGTGCAGAATGAAACGGACGGGGGAAGCGATGACGAGTGACGCCCTGGACATGAGACCACCAGCCGAGAGGTCGAGACCGGCGAAGCCGAACTACCTTCACGACGGCTATTCCGTGAAGTCCTGGCTTCTGACGCTCGACCACAAGCGGATCGGGATTCTCTACCTCGTCGCGATCACGCTGATGTTCTTCCTCGGAGGGTTCTTCGCCTTCCTGATGAGAGTTGAACTGATGACGCCGGCAGGCGACCTGGTGACGTCCGACACCTACAACAGGATGTTCACGCTGCACGGGATCATCATGATCTTCTTCTTCCTGATCCCGTCGATACCGGCCGTGATGGGCAACTTCGTTCTTCCGTTGCAGCTCGGAGCGAAGGACCTGGCGTTTCCCAGGCTGAACCTCCTCAGCTGGTACCTCTACATGATCGGCGCGATCGGAACGATCGCGATCATTCTGCTGGGCGGCGTCGATACGGGCTGGACGTTCTATACGCCTTTCAGCACGGCGTATTCGAACAGCCACGTCTTCCTGATGACGATGGGCGCGTTCATCGTCGGATTCTCGTCGATCCTGACCGGGCTCAACTTCATCGTGACCATCCACAAGATGCGCGCTCCGGGACTGACCTGGTTCCGGCTCCCGCTGTTCGTCTGGGCAATTTACGGAACGAGCCTGATTCAGGTGCTGGCGACGCCGGTGCTTGCGATCACGCTGCTCCTGATCGGTCTCGAGCGCGTCCTCGGGGTCGGGATCTTCGATCCGGCACTCGGGGGCGATCCGGTCCTGTTCCAGCATCTCTTCTGGTTTTATTCACACCCGGCCGTCTACATCATGATCCTGCCGGGGATGGGCGTCATCAGCGAGGTGATCGCGACGTTCTCCAGAAAGCGCGTGTTCGGCTACAAATTCATCGCGTTCTCGAGCCTCGGAATCGCGTTCCTCGGCTTTCTCGTGTGGGGACATCACATGTTTGTGGCCGGGATCAGCATGTACTCGGCGATGATCTTCTCTTTTCTGAGTATGTTCGTCGCGGTTCCCTCGGCGATCAAGGTGTTCAACTGGACCGCGACGCTCTACAAGGGGTCGGTTTCTCTCGACACACCGATGTTGTATGCGCTCGGTTTCATCGGTCTCTTCACGATCGGCGGGCTCACGGGACTGTTTCTCGCCGCAATGGGTATGGATCTCCATTTCCACGATACGTACTTCGTCGTGGCGCACTTCCACTACATCATGGTCGGCGGTGCGGTCATGGCCTACTTCGCCGCGATTCATTACTGGTGGCCGAAAATTTCGGGCCGGATGTTTCCGGAATGGTGGGGGCGCGTTTCGGCCGTCATCGTGTTCGTCGGATTCAATCTGACCTTCTTCCCGCAGTTTCTGCTCGGCTACCTCGGGATGCCGCGGCGTTACCACGCCTATGTTCCGGAGTTCCAGCTGCTGAACATCCTGTCGAGCGCGGGCGCAACCATTCTGGCGATCGGGTATCTCCTGCCGCTGGCGTATCTGATGTGGTCGCTGAAATACGGGAAGATCGCGGGGCCGAATCCGTGGGGAGCGACGGGCCTCGAATGGAAGATCGCATCGCCCCCGATTTCGCACAACTTCGAAGAAACGCCGGTGGTGACGAGTCCGGCGTACACGTTCACCGAGGCAGATTTCCCCGATCATGTTCAGGAGGCGAAAGTTGTCTGATACGACGACAGCCGAGGCGCAGGAGCACCGCTTTCTCCAGCACCACTTCGAGGACCTGTTCCAGCAGCACGAGTCCTCCACGCTCGGGATGTGGTTCTTCATGGCGCAGGAGATTCTCTTCTTCGGAGGTCTGTTGGCCGCGTACGTCGTCTACCGGCTGAACTACTACGACGCCTTCATCGCAGCGAGCCAGCATCAGGATCTCGTTCTGGGCACCACGAATACTGCCGTGCTGATCCTCAGCAGTCTGACGATGGCTCTGGCGGTCCGCTCTGCCCAGCTTGCCAGGCGGAAGGCGATCATCGGCTTCCTGATCCTCACGATGCTTCTGGGAGGCGTGTTCGTCGGGATCAAAGCGGTCGAGTACTACGACCACTGGGAGCATCATCTGGTTCCCGGCCCTGCGTTCGAGTTTCACGATCCTCTTCCTTCCGATGTCCTGCCGCAGACCGTGGAGATGTTCTATGTTCTCTACTTCGGGCTGACGGGACTGCACGCTCTGCACATGGTCATCGGCATGGGGCTGGTCGCCTGGATCGCCTGGAGGGCGCACCGGAATCACTTCACCCCGGATTACTTCGGACCCGTCGAGGTCGTCGGGCTCTACTGGCACTTCGTCGACATCGTCTGGATCTTTCTCTTCCCTCTCCTCTACCTCATCGGAAGGCACCCGCAATGATGGATGAGAAAACACAAGAAGAGCATCACGCCGACGCGATGCACCACATCACCCCGGTGCCGACCTACGTCGGGATCTTCGCGCTTCTCATGGTACTGACTGCCGTCACGGTTGCCGTCGCTTTCGTCGACCTCGGCATGCTGAGCACCCCCATCGCGATTCTGATCGCCGTCGGCAAGGCGACCGCCGTCGTCCTGATCTTCATGCATGTGAAATACAGCCCTCGCATCATCGGGATGATCGTCATAGGCTCGGTCGTCTTCCTCGTGGTCCTTTTTCTGATCACCCTCTCGGACTACCTGACCCGGGACTGGCCGCTCACCTGAAATATATACATCTATATGGATGTATATACAGGCTAAATGGCGCTCAGCATCAAGGACCGAGAGACCGACCGTCTCGTCAGAGAGCTCGCGGCGAAAACCGGAGAAACGCTGACTGAAGCAATCACGACTTCGATCCGCGAGCGCCTGGAGCGTCTGGAAACTCGCAGGAACGGCGGTCTGGCGGAGGCGCTGCTCGAAATCGGCCGGCGGTGCGCCCGGCTTCCCGTCCTGGACGACCGCTCGCCCGAGGAGATCCTGGGCTACGACGAAAAGGGCCTTCCCGGCTGATGGTGCTGGATACGTCGGCAATCCTCGCGATTCTCCTGGCGGAACCCGAGGCGGCGGCAATCGCAGCCGCGATCGAGGCCGCGGAATCGAGGGTGATGTCGGCCGCCAATCTGGTCGAGAGCTCGATCGTCATCGAAACCCGGTTCGGCGATGCCGGACAGCGCGAGCTCGACTACCTGGTTTATCGAGCGGCAATCGAGATCGTTCCCGTTGACAGGGAGCAGGCCGACATCGCGCGAGCTGCGTGGCGACGCTTCGGAAAAGGCCGGCATCAGGCCGGCCTGAATTTCGGCGACTGCTTTTCCTATGCTCTCAGCCGGATTCGGAGCGAGCCGCTCTGTTTCAGGGGCGACGACTTCTCGCGCACCGATGTCGAGTCCGCCCTCTAATGAATTTTCCGCGCCCGTTGTACCCGCCTTCGAGCCGACGCCCTCGACCGTGTATTTCGTGACCGGAGGCTCCGGCGAGCTTCGAGCTTTATCCCACGACCGCTTTGCTTTGGAATCACGGATCGCCAGGAATTGTAGGTTCAGGTATGAGAAATCGATTGACGATCCGGTGGTCCGCAGTCGCACTCGCGATGTTCGTCGTCGCCTGGCCGGCAGATGCGCAACGCTCGACGTATGAAGAGGCGCGAGCCAGGCTCGTCCGTCAGATCGAGACTGACGTTCGGATGACGAGCCGGCACATCGGAAAACGAGAGCTGGATGCCGGAGTCATGAAGGCGATCGCGGAGGTCGAGCGACATCATTTCGTTCCACCGCGGCTTCGGAAGGATGCGTACGATAATCGTCCGCTGCCGATCGGCCACGGCCAGACGATCTCCCAGCCTTACATCGTTGCGCTGATGACGGATCTTCTGGATGTCGAGAAGGATGACGTCGTGCTCGAGGTCGGCACCGGCTCCGGATACCAGGCGGCGGTTCTCGCCGAGCTGGTCGATCACGTTCACACTGTCGAGATCATCGAGCCACTCGCAAAACAGGCTAAAGATCGCCTGAAGCGGCTCGGTTTCGACAACGTGTCGGTCAGCCACGCCGACGGTTATCATGGGCTTCCCGACGAGGCGCCATTCGATGCGATCATCGTGACCGCGGCGGCGGGAAGGATTCCACCGCCGCTGATCCGCCAGCTCGCTCCGGGGGGGCGGATGGTCATCCCCGTGGGACCGGCCTTTTCGATTCAGCAGCTCATGCTCATCGAGAAGGATGCGGAGGGCGCCATCACGACGCGTCAGATTCTTCCGGTCCGCTTCGTCCCGCTCACGGGCGAGCATTGATCCCGGAAGCATCCGCTGGTTCCCGAGTGCCGGGAGCGATCGCGGCGGCGGTCGGTGTCGTATCCGCGTGTGGACTCGCCTCGGAGATTCTCCTGATGAGAATCTTCTCCATCGCGGAGTGGGATCTGTTCGCCTGGATGATCATCAGCCTGGCGCTTCTCGGGTTCGGTGCGAGCGGTACGGCGCTCGCCATCTTCCGGAAGCCGGCGCGGCGCTTCTACCCCGTGGTTGCCGTCATCATTCCTTCGATTCTCGCGGTCGTGCTCCCGCTGACACTCGCGCTGGCGTTGCGGGTCGAGTGGCGGTCGCTCGAGCTTCTCTGGAACCCCGTGCAGGCGTTCCGGCTGCTGGTCATCTACCTCCTTCTTGCGGTGCCCTTTTTCTGTGTCGGTACCTTCATCGGTCTCAATCTGATGGAGTGGTCCGGCTCGATCCGGCGCGTTTACGGAGCGGATCTGGCAGGCGCGGCCGCGGGAGCGGTGATCGCTGCCGGTCTTCTGCAACTCGTCCGACCTGAAGCGGCGTGGCAGATGCTGACCGCGCTGTCGATCGTTTCGGCTGGGCTGATCGCTTTCGGCATCGCACGCAGGCTGATCTGGGTGCCCGCCGCGGGGCTTCTCCTGACCGCTGCGATCGCCGTATTCCTTCCCTTTCGGCTCGAGCCAGGCGAGTACAAGGCGCTCTCACAGGCTCTTCGCGTACCGGGCGCAGAAATTATTGCCCGGGGAAGCAGCGCGCAATCCGATCTGCGTATGCTCGCAAACTCGAATGTGCCGCTGCGACTCGCACCCGGCCTCAGTCTCCAGCACTTCGAGGATCTGCCGTTGCAGCGAGGAATCTACGTAGATGGCGAAGGGCCGATCATTCTCAACCGTTCCGACCAGGCGCTGCGACATGTCGACGACACGGTGTTCGGCGCGGTGTTCGCGCTCGATGTTGCGGCTTCTTCGCGACGAGCGCTGGTCGTAGGGCTGACGGCTCTTCCGGAGATCGTGAGGCTTCATCAGGTCGGTTTCGAATCGATCATCGTGCTCGAGCCCGATACGCGGCTCTCGGCAATGGCGCTCGACGCGAAGGGATGGGGAGGAGAGATTCTCGAGTCCGAGCGCGTCGAGCTCCGGGGAGAGACGCTTCGGTCAGGGCTCGCGAACGTCGATGGTGAGCTCGATCTGATTCTGATTCCGCTCGACGCTGGCCGCGGCTCGCTCGAGCCGGAAAGGGCGGTGACCGAGGAGTCTTTCGGGCGGATGCTGGATCATCTGAGTGACGAGGGGCTGATCGCGATCACGGCGCCGGTCGAGACGCCTCCCCGTTCGATTCCGCGGCTCCTCGTCGCGATCGCCAACGCCGTCGAGCGCCGCAATGACGGGTCGGAAAGGCACGTCGCTGCGTTGCGGGGATGGGATCGCGGTGTCGTTCTTCTCTCGAATTCACCCTTCACCTTATCGGATACGGCCTCGCTTCGCCGCTTTGCGGAATCTCATTCATTCGATCTCGTCTGGCTTGCAGGGGAATCATTCGAGTCGAACCGGTTCAACCAGCTGGCCGAGCCATGGTTTGGGGACAGCGCAGCGGCGATATTGGGAAGCCGGAGCTCGCGCCAGGAGCTCATCGATCAATACAAGTTCGATCTCACAGCGCCGACCGACGATCGCCCGTGGTTCGGGGTTCGGATGAAGACCGGAACTGTTCGTGAGCTGCTCGCTCTCCGCGAGGAAGGCGGGCTCGCGCTGCTCGAATCGGGTTATCCGGTACTCGTTCTGACGCTGGTCATTGCAATCCTTTCAGGGATGGTGCTGATTCTGCTTCCTCTGCGGATGGTCCGGCGTGAACGACATCCGGCCCTTCCGGCGGGGTGGAGGATCGTAACGACCTTCGGCGCGCTCGGTCTGGCGTTCCTTTTCGTCGAGATTGTCGCCATTCATCGGATCGCCGCCATTCTCGGCCGGCCTCTGGAAGCGGTGACGATCGTCATCGCCTCGTTCCTCCTGTTTGCGGGAGCAGGAAGTCTGTGGGGACGACGGCTGCCGGGACTCGACGAATCGCGCGCCGCCGATACGGTCCTCCTTCGCGCAGCCGTGGCGATCGCCGTCGTCATTCTCCTCGGTCTTCTGATTTTCATGCTTGCCTCGGACTGGATTGCCGCGCTTCCTCATGCAGCAAAGGTGGCGATGTCGGTGATGGCGATTGCACCTCTCGCTTTTCTGATGGGCATTCCATTTCCCGCGGCGCTCGAGCGGATCCGCTCCGGAGGCGATTCCTGGATTGCATGGGCATGGGGGATCAACGGGTGCGCTTCGGTCGTCAGCGCGATCCTCGCGGTTCTGCTGTCAATCCATTTCGGCTTGGATGCAGTGAGCGTCACCGCCGCGGCGCTCTACGTCGTCGCCGGCGTCGCGATGAAGCAGGTTGTCTGAACAGACCCGCTCGACAATTGTGAAACTCCGAGGGACAATCCGAGGCCCTCATGACCGAGGGGTTCACACCGCGAGCGCTCGACGAGCAGCTGCGGCACGAGCTTAATAATGCGATGATGGCCGTTCTCAGCCTGGTTCAGGTCATCGATCGTCACGCGGGCGATGATCCTGTCGTTCATGAAGCGGTCCTCAGGATCATCTCCGCCATTGAGCGCTCGAGGGTCACCGTCGAGGAGGTGAGCGGTGAGCTCGCCTTGATCGCCTCGCGGTTGTCGTCGTCCTGATGTACATTCCATAGGTAAAAAAGCGCTATTCATCCTATAAAACACACTGTTTGTCCGACAAAATGTAGCTTCGCGCCAACCTCGTGGTTCTGTCGCCCGCTGAAGCGGGCTCACACTGTTTCGAAGCGAGGTCTCTGTCCCCCGGCTGAAGCCGGGGGCTGAGAACTGTCGCCGCCGTTCGGCGGCTTCGGGGATTACGTTCATTTTGAGCGACCCTGCGACGATCAGCGGATGGGCGTTGGTTCTGTCGCCCGCTTTTGCGGGCTCCAAAATCCTCACTCACAGCCCGCTCCGCGGGCTCTAAAATCCTCACTCACAGCCCGCTCCGCGGGCTCTAAAATCCTCACTCGCAGCCCGCGCCAGGGAGCTGGTTCTCTTCGAGGCTGAATATCCGCGAGAGCATTCATCCTCGATTAGCCCGTGCCAGCGGGCGAGAGAACGCCGAACCTTCGGGAGCATTGGAAAATTCGCGAGACGATGATTCTCGTTCAGCCCGCGCCAGCGGGCGAAAGATTTTAGCCCCCGGCTTCAGCCGGGGGACAGTAGATCGTCCCAAAACAGTGTGAGCCCGCTTCAGCGGGCGACAGGACCTCGACCACGCTCGCGCTGAAAGGCGTCAGTAGCCGAGCTGGGCGAGACGGCCGGCGTCGGTGAGTCTGTGGATCAGCACTCCGATGCGCGCGGCGAGGATTCCGAGCGTATCGAGCCGCACGGTCTCGTCGATCGTGTGGGAATGGCTCCCGTGAGATCCGAGGCCGTCGATTGCATCGACGTAATCGGCGACGAAGGAGACGTCGCCCGCACCGCGCCGGCCGGGATCGCCGGGAACGATCGGCTCGAGCCCGAGATCACGGTTCACGCCATCGAGGACTTTCGCGAGGAACCGGTTTCCTTCCGTGGGTGCCATCGCGGGATAACCCTCGTTCCAGAAGACTCTGGCCGAGGTTCGTGGAAGGTTTCCGGTGGAGACGATTTCCTCGACGAGAGACATCAGATGCTGTTTCTGCTCGGGGGTGAGAAAGCGCATGTCACCTTCGATGATGGCCTTGTCGGCGACGATGTTGGTGACGCCGCCGGTCGATCCGTGATGCGCCGAGGCGTCGAAGCTGGTCTGGCTTCCGGAGAGAACCACGGAGGGGTTGAGCGCAGCGTTCGGCATTCCATCGATCGACTTCCTGATTGTGTCGAGAATTCTCGCCGCCTCGTACGAGGCGCCATACCCGATACCCGGACGAAAGATCCCGGAAGAGTGCCCGGTGCGCGCTTCGACCTCGATGCGCCACTGCTCGACACCACGTCTTCCGATCGTGACTGAACCTGGAGACGAGCTCTCGAATGCGAGGGCGACGTCGCTTCGCATCGCCGCCTCGACGAGCGGTGCGCGCGCGACGGAGAGCGGGCGGCCGCCTTCTTCTTCGTCACCCGTGAGAAAGACGATAATCTGGTGACCATCGAGCGTTCCAGCGCTCTGCATCGCGCGAAGAGCTTCGATCATGACGACGTTTCCACCCTTCATGTCATCGCCGCCGCTCGCGCGGGCGATGTCGCCATCGCGCTCGAACCAGTCTCCGTCGATCACGGTGTCGAGATGCCCGATGAGAAGCAGCCGCTTTCCTTCCGACCCGCTTCGCTCGGCGATGAGGTGTCCTGCCCGATCGAGCTCGGGCGGGAGGTCGATCCATCGCGTCTCGAACCCGAGCGATTCGAGCTCCCGGGCGAAGACCGTCCCGACGCGGCGGACGCCCTCGTGATTCGAGGTCGCGCTCGGAATTCGGACGGCTTCCTCGAGAAGCGCGATGGTGGCATCGTGGCGCGCGGTCGCGGCGTCGACGATTGCCTGCTCAGTCGTGTCCAGCGTGAATGTGAGGGGCGGCTGAACCTGTGTGGTCGTGCAGGTAGAGACTGCGATCAGGATGACGATGAGTATCGGATACGGAAGAGGCTGTGGCTTCATTGGTGCGTATTCAATCACAGGCGAAGACCGCGAGGAACGGGAGGAAGTCCGCGCGCTCGGGGCTGATTCTTTCTCGTAAGGACGACGGGTCCAGGCCACGTCACACCGGTTTCTTTTGATTGGCGGGGCGGTCCAGCAGGCGGGCGACTTCGTCTGCGAGCTCGACCGGATGGGCGGGTTTCCGGATGTAGGAGTCGAACCCTGCGTCGAGAGCCCGCTGACGATCCTCGTCGCGCCCGTATGCGGTAAGCGCGATCGCGGCAATCGAACGGAGCGGCTCATCCGGAGCATTCCGAACGGCGCGGATCAGTTCGTATCCGTCGCGATGAGGCATTCCGATGTCGCTCACGATCAGGTCGGGGATCTGGTCGCGGAGCCGCGACAGAGCTTCGTCGACGGATTCGGCGGTCGCGACGGTCGCGCCGCACTGCTGAAGGATCGTCGAGACGAGCCGGCGTGCATCACGCTCGTCGTCGACGACGAGAATGCTGCAGTGTCGCAGTCGTGGAAGACGCCGTTCGGTCTCCTGATGATCGACTGTGTAATCGTGTGGCAGCTCGTCCTTTTCGAAATGAAGAGCGGCAGTCGGGAGTACCACGCGGAAGGTCGAGCCCTTCCCGAGACCTTCGCTTTGAACCTCGACCTCTCCGCCGTGGAGCTCCGTGAGATGGCGGACGATCGCGAGGCCGAGGCCAAGACCTCCGTGCTCGCGTGAGGTGGAGCTCTCGGCCTGCTGAAATCGTTCGAAAACTCTCGGCAGAAACTCGTGAGCGATTCCGATGCCGTCGTCCTCGACCTCGAGAATGATCGACGAGCGATCCGAACGGAGGCGCACCTCGACACGGCCGCCCTTCGGAGTGAACTTGACGGCGTTGGAGAGGAGGTTCCAGACGATCTGGCGGATGCGGCCCTCGTCTCCTGTAGCGAGCGGGACCTCCTCGACCGACTCTCGGATCGTGATCTGGCGCGCGGCTGCCGCGGGAGAGATCCCCTGGACGGCGTCGTGCGTAATCCCCCGAAGGTCGACGGGTCCGATTTCGAGCTTCAGCTTGCCGGTGACGATTCGCGACACGTCGAGCACGTCGTCGATGAGCTCCGCCTGTGCGTCGGCGCTGGTCGCGATGGTACCGATGGCTTCCCTCTGGAGCTCCGGGTCGAGATCCTCGAGCAGGAGCAGCCGGGCCCAGCCGAGAATGGCGGTCATCGGCGTGCGGAGCTCGTGCGAGAGGGTAGCGAGAAACTCGTCTTTGGCGCGGCTCGCTGCGGCAGCGCCCTGATAGAGCTCTGCGTTCCGGATCGCCTGGCCAGCCCGTCTGCCGAGCTCGAGCGCGAACTCCAGGTCCTCCTCGTCGTAGCGGAGGCCGGACTCGGTCGAAGTCACCAGGCTGATCGCACCGAGTATGCGGCCAGGGGTGGCGATCGGAACGACAATGTAGGAGCGAAGCCCGAGCGCCTGGAGAATCCGGAAATGTTCCTCGTCACGGACCGCTTCGCGAACGAGGCCTTCGGAAATTTCGGAGATCAGCTCGGGCTCCCCCGTTCGGATCACGTTGACGACGCCGCGGGGAGAATCGGGATCGGTCGGATACTCCTTTTCGAGCCTTTGTGCGAGCTCGACCTTTTCCGGGTCGACGTGCTTGACCTTGAGGCGGGCGAGCTTGCCATCGGCGTCCAGGAGATCGATCACGCACCAGTCGGCGAGCGCCGGGACGAAGAGGTCGGCGACCTGGGCGAGCGTCTCTTCGTACTCGAGCGACTCGGTGAGAATCTTTCCCGCGGCGGCAAGTATCCGGATCCTCTCCTCGCCGCGTACCCGTTCGCTCACGTCCAGCGTCACGCCCCGCATGCCGACGGGTTTTCCGTCCCGGATAACGGGAACGGAGTGGGATTCGACCCAGATCGTGCGACCGTCCTTTGTGATCCAGCGGAACTCGTTCGGCGCCGTTCGCTTCCCCTCGAGAGTCTCTCGGGCGGTCCTCGCCGCCCGGTCGCGGTCTTCGGGATGGACAATCCCGAGCCAGAAGTTCGGCGTCGACAGCCATTCCTTTCGCGAGTAACCGAGGATGCTCTCGACCTGTTCGCTGACGAAGCTGATCGTCTGGGCCGGGTTATCGGGGTCGCCCCACGCCTCCCAGACGACTCCCGGGATCGAGGCGATGAGCTCGTCCATCCGATACCGGAGGCTGGCGGCTTCCCGCTCGGCCTCGCGTCTGGAGGTGATGTCGTGAATCGATCCGGTGAAGAAAGTGCTTCCGGCCTGCCGGAGCTCACCGAAGGTCACCGAAACGATGATTTCAGTTCCGTCCTTCCGAATGGCGGGCAACTCGGTTCCGTCCCATGCGATGTGGCGGCGTCCGGTCTCGAGATAGCGACGGATCCCCATTTCGTGAAGGGGACGCATGTGTGGCGGCATCAAATCCGTGAGCTGGCGTCCCAGGAGCTCGCCCCTGTTGTAGCCGAACATCGATTCGAGCGCGGGGTTGGTGGCGACGATTCTGCTCGAGGTGTCGATCGTGACGACCCCGATCGCGATGCTCTCGAGCACTGCCCGGTATCCTCCCTCGGAGTCGGAGAGAGCGCCTTCGAGACGGAGCTTTGCGATGAACTGACCGAGCTGGCGACCGATCGACCCGAGCGTAGCGAGCAGCTCGCTCTCGATCGATCGGGGGGAGCGGCTGTAGAAGTCGAGCGCCCCGATCGCGTGACCTCCCGCGATGATCGGGATCGCGAGACCCGAAACGATGCCCGCCAGGCGCGCATCGTGGCTTCGAACGAAGAGCTCGTCGCGTGCGAGATCGGGAACGAAGACGCTTTCCTTCTGCTCCACGGCGCGTCCGGGAAGGCCCGCTCCCTTCTCGAGTACCGCTTCACCGGTTGCTGCGCGGAGCGATTCCGCGCTTCGAGAATCCTTCTCGTGAATCCGTGCCGCACGAAGGGGTCCATCCCGGGTGGACAGCCATAAAGCTGCGATGTCCCAGCCGAGAAACTCGGTCAGCAGGCGAAGCAGGTCGTCGGCGACCTCGAGCAGGGTTCCGCCCGACGCGAGGAGCGACGAAACGGCGTTCTGAAGCTTCAGCCGTTCCGCCGCGGGGTTGTTCGAGTCGGTCGTCATCGTCGATCACCAGGGCGAGCGCTCGCGCAACTCGGATCGTCCCCGATTGCCGACCGATTGCAGAAAGCACGCCGCTGGGCGGATGACGAACCGGGCCCGCGCCTCAAGCGAAGCGTTCGCCCGAGTTCTCGGAACGAACGAAAAACGCGAGCGAACAGAGGAGTGTGAAGACGACCAGTCCGAGCTCGAGTGATTCCTCGATCGCGCGAGCCGGAAAGCTCGAGAGCTCGATTCCGAGGGCCCGAATCGGCCAGCTCAGTTTGTCCGCGATGAGAGCCGCTACGGCGAGCACCACCCAGTAGGCGGCGAATCTCGACCAGGCCGCGCCCGAGCGCCATGCGTCGGTGAACCGGGGAGCCCAGCGAATCAGCAGGATTGAAACAGCGAGAAGAATCGGGATGAAGATCAGGAGAATTGCGCCGGTTCTCTCGATCAGCGGCAGCTCCGGCTTGACGAGGTTGACCATTTTGGAAAGGTTCCATTCAAAGATCCGCTTGTTCGCGTCCAGCTCGCGAAGACCCGAGATCGCAGCGAGGTACCCGAGCGAGAAGCGGTCGAGCGGAGAACGTCCTCGGGGAATGAGGAAAACGGCGGCTGAGAGGAACCACAGCAGAGCGCTGGCCTGCTCGACGAGCCCGGACTCCTGGACGAGAGGAGCGTGCGGATATCCGCGGGCTTCCAGAAAAAGGATGACCGCCGTCACGACAATGAACAGACCGAGTGCGATGAGCAGAGATCGCGTTGCCGGAGTGGCTGAACGCATGCGGAAGATCTATCCGACCCGGATGGCTTCGATCTCGTTGCGGCGATTGGAGATGAACTCGAAGATCTCGTTTTTCCGTTCGGCAGGAAGGTGCTGGGAGACCTCGAACAGCTGCATGGACAACAGGTTGTTGAGTCCCTCGTCGAGCACGACTTTCCTTTCGCTGCCGGGCAGCTCGGAAATATTCGCCACGAGCATGTTCTCGTCGAAGCGTCCGGATTCGCCAAACCGGACTCCTTCCCAGACGGCATCGCGCTCGGTCTCGCTCAGGGCGGCTGCAAAGACGGTTCTCGCACGAGCATCACCGACCGCGTCGAGCAGCGCACTGTAGAGATGCTCGAACATGTCGTTGTACACGGATATGACTCGGAGCAGGTCGGGGGAGTCCTCGACGTCGAGAAACACGGGCTGGAACTGTTTCTGCTCGACTTCGTCGATCAGATGGGCAGTGAGCATCTGGTAGAGAAGCTGCCGGACCTCGAACTCGGTCATCTTCGACGCGATCCTGACGAGATCCCGGACGGATTTCTCGCCGTCGATCTGATCCCAGAGCTTCTGCTCCTTCTCGCCGAGATCGAGATCCTCGAGATTGATCTCGGCGCCCTGAACCTTGTCGAAAACCATTTTGTCGCTGGTGATGCGCTCGTCGATTCGTCCCGATTCGTCCAGTCGCCGGATCCCTTCCATGATGAGCATCGAGGTGTTGATCTGGAGCGTGATCTTCTCCTGAAGCTCCTGCTCGCTCTGGAGAAAGCGAAAACGCCCTCTGTCCCACGTGAAGAGCGAGAAGATGATCTCGAGCACCTGCGCCTTGACCCCCCACCAGAGATCCTTGGGAGAGAGGTAGCCGAGCTGGACGAGCACTCTCCCGTGTTTGACGCCCGGTTCCATCATCTCGCAGGACTTCTCGTACTGCTCCTGGGTGATTTTTCCGTTCCTGAGCAGAAACTCTCCGAGCGAATGGTCCGAGCTGTTGGAGTTGGCGAAGACGACCTCGCCGTCCTTCCAGAAGAGGGTGCGGTGCTCTGCATCGCGCTCCACGTGCAGGTCCCCCGACTTCCTGGTCATCGAGATGAAAGTGAGGACGTCCGGAAAATCGATACCCGAAAGATCGCCTTCGAAGATCGTAGCCGTCTCGCTCATCCGGTCACGTCCCTATTCTCGACTCCCGTGTGGAATCGGCGAGCCGGACAGCTGCCTCGACGAAGCTGGAAATTTCTTCCCGCGTCGTGAACTGGCAGAGAGAAATTCGGATCGTGCTCTTCGCATCCCTCTCTGATAGTCCCATGGCTGTCAAGACGTGACTCGCCTCGACCTTTCCCGACGAGCATGCGGAGCCGGCCGACACGGCGAAGCCTTCGATGTCGAGCCCGATGATCAGAGACTCGGAGTCGCAGCCGCCGAACGTCACGGAGCTGGTATTCGGCAGACGCTGCGCGGCGGCACCGCGGATGACGACGTCCTCGACACGATCGACAAGACCGTGCTCCATCTCATCGCGGATGGCGGCGACCTCGTTCATTCGCGCGAGCCCCTCTCTCGCGAGCTCCGCCGCGACTCCGAGGGCGCTGGCGAGCGGCGGGTTTTCGGTCCCGGCCCGTCGGCGGCGCTCCTGCGAGCCTCCGAGAATGTGCGGATGGAGCGTGACGCCCTTCCGGAGCCAGAGAGCCCCGATTCCCTTCGGTCCATGAAACTTGTGCCCGGACAGCGAGACGGAATCGACACCGAGAGCCCTGACGTTGACCGGAATTTTGCCGATCGCCTGGACGGCGTCGCAGTGGATATGGACGTTCCTTTCGCGGCAGGCTTCGGCGACTGCCGCGACCGGCTGGATTACACCGGTCTCGTTGTTGGCGAGCATCATTGCCAGGAGCCGGGTCTCGGGCCGGATGGCGGCCACGACGTCTTCCGCTCTGACGACGCCATCGGGTTGCGGGTCCACCCTGGTGACGGGCCAGCCTCGCCGTTCGAGATCCTGAATGACCGAGCGGACCGAGGGATGCTCGATGCTGGTGGTTACGATGTGGAAACGATCACTTTCGTCTAGTAGGGTCCGACCGAAAATAGCAGCATTGTTGGATTCGGTGCCGCCGCTGGTGAAGATGATCTCGGACGGTTCCCCTTCCAGCAGCTCGGCGACCCCGGCACGGGCTTCCTCGAGGCACTGCCGGGCTTTGCGTCCGGTGTAGTGAACGCTCGACGGATTGCCCCACGTCGACTCGAGCGCGGAGGTCAGCGTTTCGAGGACACGGGGATGAATTCGGGTCGTCGCATTATTATCGAGAAAGATGGTCATCGGTATCAGACGCTCGGCAGTAACCGGTTTGCAGAATTGCGCACTCGTGGCTGCCCTCTGTCTGGGCGTTGTTTCCAGTGCGACGATCGCTCCCCGGAGCTTTGGCGACGAGTCTAATTTAAAGCAAAAGACCGGTCCGCAGAAATCCCCCCCTCCTCTGCTTTCCCGCTCCGAGCGCCGCGAAAAACTGCGCCTCCTTCCGGAAAAGTACCACCAGTGGCTCGAGGAGGTGGAACCGATCATCACGCCCGCCGAAACCGATTCCTTTCTGCGGCTCGAATCGGATGCTCAGCGCGACTTTTTCATCGAGCAGTTCTGGATCGTCAGGGATACTGATCCGCGCACGGCTCGAAACGAGTACGAAGAGGAGTACCGGGAGCTTCTGCAGGAGGCCCGCAACAAGTTTCGCTATCTGAGCTCCGACAGGGCGAAGATTCTTCTCATTCACGGCCGGCCGGCGGAGACGTGGGACATCCGGACCTGTGATCAGTACTTTCAGCCGCTCGACATCTGGTACTACCCCTATCTGGAGGGAATCGGATCGGACGTTCTGTTTCTCTTCTACCTTCCCCGTATTGGTGCCGACTACCGGCTCTGGATTCCGATGTTCGGCCGCGACGGTATCGAGGATCTCAGGTCGCTGGACGCGGAGCACAGGGGAGGGGGAGGGATGGGCTTCCAGCGGGAGTGCACGAAGGGAGAGATCATCGGTGCCGCGATTGGCTGGGGGCTGTCGAACCGCGACAGATTCACGCGAATCTACGAACGTCCGGAGGTTGATGTCGAGTTCGCCGCCCGAACGATGCGGACGACGGTCATTCTCAATCCGGATGCCCCGGTCATCGATTCGAAGCTCGAGGTCGAGTATCCGGCACGCCGCGGTACGCGGACCGTCGTGAGGCTGAACACCGACATCGACCCGGCAGAGGTGAACGTCAAGGATCTCGGCGGGAATCTCTTCTACAACATCGATCTGATCGGTGAAGTGATCCGGAACGGGAGTCTCTTCGAGAACTTCCGGTACCGCTTCGACTATCCGGGGGAGGGAGTCACCTCGCGGATTCCACTTTCCGTCGAGCGTTTCCTCCGCCCGGGAACGTATACGGTGCGGCTGAAGATCATCGACATCAACGGCGCCGGGGAGGGGATTCTCGAGAGCGTACTCGAAGTCCCGGAAGTCAAAGAGGAAGTGGAGCTGACGGCCGATCAGCGGACGTCGGCGCGGAAGCTGGACGAGTTGCAGCAACAGCTGTTCTCCGGAGATGTCTCCCTTCGGATCCTTCCGCCGGCCGAAGGGATTCTGACGGGGCTGCTGCAGATCGATACGGTGGTGTCGGGAGAGGGGGTCGATCACGTCGAGTTCTGGCTCGATGACCGGAAGATCATGACCAAGCGTGAGCCCCCCTATACGCTCGAGCTCGACCTCGGTCCCGTCCCGCTGACACGCCGGCTGAAGGTCGTCGGGTACGACGCGAACGACGATCTTCTCGCCGGGGACGAGATCGTGCTCAATACTGGTATCGACCCGTATCGCGTGCATATCGAGTCGCCGCGGATCACCGCCAGAGCCTCGGGGCCGATGCGGATGGCGGTCGACGTCGAGACGCCGCGGGGACGGTCGGTCGCCTCGGTCGAGCTCTATGTGAACGAGGACCGGGTGGCGACGCTCTACGACCGCCCTTTCGTGCACATAGTCGACGTTCCCGAAGGTCTCGACTTCGGCTATCTCCGCGCAGTCGCCACGCTCGACGGCGAGAATGGAGAGAAAGCCGAGGATGTGGTCTTTCTCAATCGCCCGCCGAACCTGACCGAGATCGAAGTCCATCTGGTCGAGCTCCCGGCGACGGTTCTCCGAAACGGCCGGCCGGTCCACGATCTGCCGAAGGAGGCGTTCACGATCTACGACGAGGGTTCTCCCGTCGAGATCGCGAAGTTCGAGTACGTCCGTGACGTTCCCCTCTCGATCGGACTCGCAGTCGACTCCTCCGCCTCGATGGAGGCTCGAATGAACGAGACGCAGACCGCGGCCGCCGGGTTCCTCCGGAGCGTGCTCCGCCCCCGGGACCGAGCATTCCTCATCGGGTTCTCCAGCGTTCCCGTCATAGCCACCAACTTCACCTCCGATCAGCAGGAGCTCGCGCGGAGTCTCGCCTCGCTGAGGGCGGAAGGCCCGACCGCGCTGCACGACGCGATCGTCTACGCGCTCTACTCGTTCCAGGGAGTCGGCGGTCAGAAGGCGCTGGTCGTGCTGTCGGATGGCGCCGACACTTCCTCGAAGTTCGAGTACTCGCAGATGCTCGAGTACGCACGTCGCTCGGCGCTCCCGGTTTACGTGATCGGGATCGGGATTCCGATTGTCGAACGGGATTCGAGGGGGAAGCTCGCGGGTCTGGCTTCGGCCACCGGCGGTCGTGCATGGTTCATCGAGGGAATCGAGGAGATCGAATCGATCTACCGCGACATCGAGCGCGAGCTCCGATCGCAGTACATTCTCGGATTCTATCCACCTGACGAGGTCGAGTCGGGGGGTCCGTGGCGTCACGTGAGGGTTGCGGTCGAGGGAGGCGAGGTCAGGTCGATCCAGGGATACTACCCATGATGAAGGGCCTCACGGCCATGATCGTCGTCGCGGCTTTGTCGGTCCCG
Organism: Acidobacteriota bacterium; assembly: GCA_019347945.1. NCBI lineage: Bacteria > Pseudomonadati > Acidobacteriota > Acidobacteriota bacterium. Next base: position 54,049 of record JAHWKK010000017.1, read on the forward strand.
CTGGCTGCCAACCAGAAGGACCCGCAAAGCGAGAAGATCTCTTCGATCGACTCAGCGGGTGTAAAGAAGTTGACCAGCAGCGAACGAGCCGCGGCGATCGCGTCCCTCTCTCCGGCGCGTGTCGAAGAGTGGAAGACGCTGATGCCCATTCTCACGCCGGCCGAACAGGATGAGTTTCTCGGACTCGACGAGTCGGAGCGCGATGGATGGATTCTGCGGCTTCACACCCGGTGGGGCGTTTCGGCGAAGGAGCTCTCGAGCCGGCATCGTCGGGCGGAGTCGGTTCTCGGGAATCTCTCCGAAGCCGGTGACGCGGCAACACTCGCGCTTCTCGTAGGGCTTCCCGACCGGCGAACGACTCTGAACTGTCCTCCGTGGACGATCCCGATGGAGGTGTGGGAGTGGACCGACCGGAAAACGGCTGTGCTCCTCTACCTCACACCGGAGGGGCCGACCGCCTATCTGCCGGCCGAAGAAAAGCGGGGACGGTACGGAGCGGATGACCCGCGCGCCGTCCTGCTGACGGAGAAGGGAAAGAGTCTCGGAGCTCTCCCCGTTTTCGACGGGATTCCGGGAGAGCCCGCCGTCATCGAAAAGTGCGGAGGGGCGGCCGCCGTCACGCGAGCGCTCGCTGCCGACCTCGAGCTCGTCGAAGATCTTCTCGAACGTCGCACTGTCGAACGGAAAAGTGCCGCGAGCCGGGTCTCGGCCGAAGAGGCCGCGGGAACACCGATCCCCGCCTCGGTCACATTTCCCGGAAAGGTCGGATCGCGAACCAGCGTCGAGTGGACACTCGAGATTCCGACCGATCTCCTCGCGCATGATGACGAAGATGCCGCCGAAGGATACGGCATCGAAGTCGCCGGAACGGTTGCGCGGCGCGGCGAACCGGTCGACCGGTTTCGCTACGTCTACAGCTTCGACTCGGGGGATTCGATCCGGGCGAGCTTCGAGCGGATTCTCGCGCCCGACGACTACACGTACCAGATCGTGGCGAAAGAAAAGCGAGGGACGACGTTCGTCAGCCGGGGGGAAATTGAAGTGCCTTACATCCCCGCGGCGGAGTCTCCGGAGTCCGGGTGGGATGGCCAGCGGAACGAGCGGATCGCGCTGTACGAGCAGGAGTATCGCGCCGGCGAGACGCGTGTGCGACTGATACCACCGGGTCCGGGCTTTCTCTACGGACCGCAGAGATTCGATACCGTCGTCACGGGAGACGACGTCGCCGCCGTCGAGTTCGAGCTCGATGGAAAGAAGGTCATGACCCGTCGCCAGCCCCCGTACACGCTCGAGCTCAACCTCGGTGAGCTGCCGACGATGCGCAAGGTTCGCGTCACGGCCCGGGACGACTCCGGCCGGATCATCGCGGGTGACGAGATCGTGCTGAATGCCGGGATGGTTCCGTTCCGTGTGCACATCGTTTCGCCGCGTATTTCCGAGGGTGTCACTGGCGAGGTGCGCGCGGAAGTCGAGGTGGACGTTCCGCAGGGAAAGCGGCTCGACCGGGTCGAGCTCTACCTGAACGACCGGCACATCGCCTCCGGTTTCGAGCCGACTTTCGTTCAGAAGGTCGACCTGGGACCGGTACCGAAGATCGGGTATCTCCGGGCGAAAGCCGTCCTCGCTGACGACTTCGGGACCGCGGCCGAGGACGTCGTTTTCCTGAACGCGCCCCATCTGATCGAGCAGGTCGACGTCCGGCTCGTCCAGCTTCCCGTCACGGTCGTCCGATCGGGACGTCTCGTGCGCGACCTCACGGTCGACGATTTTTCGCTTCGGGAGGAAGGCTCTCCGCGATCGATCGAGAAATTCGAATACGTTCGTGACCTTCCTCTCTCCATCGGTCTCGCCGTCGACATCTCGGGATCGATGACTACCCGGATGAATGACGTGCTGAGAGTGGCGGCCTCATTTCTCGACCGGGTGCTCGAGCGCGGAGACAAGGCCTTCGTCGTTGCGTTCAACGATCGGGTGGAAGTGACTCAGCCGTGGACCGAGAACCTCGCCGGTCTGAACGCCGGCCTGTCGACGCTGAAAGCCGAGGACATGACTGCGCTCTACGACGCGCTGGTCGCCTCGCTCTACAACTTCCAGGGACTCGAAGGACAGAAGGCTCTCATCCTCCTGACCGATGGAGCGGATACCGCCTCCTACTTTTCGCTCGAACAGACCCTCGAGTTCGCACGCCGTATCCGGGTTCCCGTATACGTGATCGCGGTCGGGTTCGACCCGCGGGACCACAAGGTACGATCAGTCGTCAAGCGGATCTCACGAGAGACCGGAGGGGATTCGTGGTTCATCAAGGAGGTCGGCGACCTCTCCGACATCTACGACAAGATCGAAGAGGAGCTTCGCAGCCAGTACGTCCTCGGGTTTTATCCGAGCGAGGAAGCGATCAATGACGGCGGATTCCGGCGAGTCGAAGTGAAAGCGAGCGAGGGGAAGGCGCGGACGGTCGCCGGATACTATCCGTGAGCAGCGCGCGCGATGAAGCTCGACAGTTCCCGCTCCGGAAGTTTGAAGCGCCGGGCGGACGTTGGGATCGGCAGTGAGGTCGAATCGATTTTCACGATCCGCTCCTGCAGCGATGGCGCTCGCGCTGGCGGTCTTGCTCGTCGCGACTGCACTGCCGGCGTCGGCCGCGACCCCGGACGAGCTTCCCGAGCTCAGCCGGAAAGAGCGTCGCGAGAGACTCGACGCTCTCTCCGAGGAGTACCGACAGTTTCTCGAGGACGTCAACCCCATCATCACGAGGAGAGAGCGGGACCTCTTTCTGCTGCTCGAATCCGACGGCCAGCGGGATCTTTTCATCGACGAGTTCTGGCGGCGTCGGGATATAGAAGGGCTCACTCCCGGAACCTATAGGGACCGGTACTACGCGCGTCTGGCGGTGGTCGAGCAGCGTTTCCGGCACGTCGACACCGACCGGGCTCGGATTTATCTGATCCGTGGCGAGCCGGCGGCGATTCACGAGATCGAGACCTGTAGATATCTGCGCCCGATCCACGTCTGGGAGTATCACGACTCGCTCACGGACGACCTGCTCGTCTTTCTCGGATGGCCCGGGGACTTCCGGCTCTGGCACGCCATGGGGCAGGAGGACGAGGCACTCCTGCAGTTACTCAGCCCCGAAGGGGAGAGGGAAGGTGTCCGAAAAGTTTTCTACGCTCACCAGAACGGGTTGTTCACCGATCCGCCTCTGGTGACCCGATGCATTGGCGGCGACGTTCTCCTCTCGGCGATCGGGCAGACTCGAATGAGCGGCCACACGATCTTCAGGAACTTTCAGCCGGACCCGATCGACGAGGACTCGATCGATCGCCTGCTGAAGGGAATGGTGATCGAGCCGAAGGGAGGGTCGGCGTTCGAGGTCGATGTCGATGTCGACTTTCCGGGTCGTCGCGGAACGCGGACGATCGTGCGAATCGAGACGACGGTCCCGGCGAGCGCCTTTTCTCCTCTCCGGGTCGGAGAGCGTGATTTCAGACGGGCGAACGTGACAGGGGAGATCATGAAGGATGGGGATCTCTTCGACCGGTACGAGGCGCGTTTCGAGATCGAGGGGGAGTCCGATGAGCCGATGCGACTCGTGGTCGAGCGTCATCTCAGGCCGGGATTCTACGAATTGAGAACGAAGGTCGCCGATGCCGGAAGCGGCGGCGCCGGGATCTCGCGGAGCGCGATCGAGGTGCCCGAGGTTTCCGCGGAAGCGGGGCCCGGGAGCAACGTCGTCGAAGAGAGTGCCGCTCCGTACATCCGGCTGGCTGGCGAGACGCGCGGGATTCTGACGGGGAACCAGGTATTCGAGGCTGTGACGACGCCGGAGGTCGCCAGCGTCGAGTTTTTCGTGGACGGCGTCTCGCAGGGGACCAAGCGGGTGCGCCCGTTCGGTCTCGAGGTCGCGATCGGACCGGTCCCGCGACAGCGGACGGTGAAAGCGGTCGCGCGTGATTCCGACGGCGAGATTCTCGGAATCGACGAGCTTCCCATCAACCTCGGGGTCGATCCTTTCCGAGTCCGGATCGCTTCGCCCCGCTACGGGAAGGATCTGGACGGCAGGATCAGGGTCGAGGTCGAGACGACCGTTCCGAAAGCGCGAGAGCTGAGGGAGGTCGAGCTCTTCGTCGACGACGTGAGCGCCGGAGTCCTGAAAGAGGCCCCCTTCGTTTTTTACGCGGAGATCGATGGCCCCGGCATTCACATCCTGAAGGCGGTCGCGCGGGACACGGGAGAATCGACCACCGAAGACGTCGTGGTGCTGAATCCACCGCCGGGCGGAGTGCTCGCGATCGACGTTCGCTTCGTCGAGCTGATCGCCACGGTCACTCGGGCGGGAAGAGTCGAGACGGACCTCGATCGGGATGCCTTTCACGTCACCGAGGCGGGGAACGTAGTCGAGATCACGAAGTTCGAGAAGCTGACGAACCAGCCGCTCTCGGTGGGACTCGCCATCGATACCTCGGCTTCGATGGAAGGGAAGATCGACCGGGTGCGCGACGCGGCGAGCCACTTTCTCGATTCGGTCCTGACGCCCGCGGACCGGGCATTCGTCGTGACGTTCGACCGGCAGGTGTGGAAGCCGGTCGACTGGACGAGCGACTCCCGATCGCTCGCGTGGGCGCTCGCAGCGATCCGGCCGGAATCGAAGACCGCGCTGCACGACGCGATCGTCGAGTCGCTCTACAACTTCCACGGGGTCGACGGACAGAAGGCTCTGATCCTCCTCTCGGACGGACGCGACAATGCGTCGAAGTTCGCTTGGGATCAGGCGCTCGAGTACTCGAGGAGATCGGCCGTTCCGATCTACGTGCTCGGCATCGGGATTCCGGTGACGCAACTGGATGTCCAGATGCGGCTCCGCTCGCTCGCGGAGGCAACCGGAGGCCGGGCGTGGTTTTTCGATGACCTCGGGCAGCTCAGCTCGATCTACGAAGAGATTCAGCGCGATCTTCGCTCCCAGTATCTGCTCGGCTTTTATCCCGAAGCGCCGGACGGCGACCGGGACTGGCGCCCCGTCGAGATCAGGGTCGACGGCGCAGAGGTCCGGGCGGCTGCCGGCTACTATCCGTGAAGAGAAGAGTGAAGAGTGAAGAGTGAAGAGTGAAAAAAAAGAGTGAAGAGTGAAAGAAGGGTAAAGACCGGAGATCCTTTGCTTCAGTACCATCGGGAGAGCGAGGCGCCTGCCGAGCCGCACCGACACGAGCTTGCGCGATGAAACATTTCAGCTCACTGTTCTTCGCCGCGCTTCGCCGGCTCCTAATGAAACGACCACGAAATTGTTGGACTTTGGCCCTCTTGCAGCGCTTCGCTTGGGGTGATGTCCCAACCTGCGAGGTCCTTCGCCTGCCCGCCGACCGCCCGCTCAGGATGACGTCGGCTTGAGTATGCGAGTGCGGTTGTTTCTGTACTCACGGGTGTCATTTCCGTTTCACCGGCGCAAGGCGCCGGTCACTTGCTCAGAATGACGAGTGCTTCTTTCACTCTTCACTCTTCACCCTTCACTCTTCACTCTTCTCTTCCTACCGCCTGACGCCGAGCAGGACCAGCATCTCGGAGACCGCCCGCTCGATGCCGACCAGAGCCGATCGGGCAATGATCGAATGCCCAATGTTGAGCTCCTCGATCTCTTCGATCTTCACGATCGGCTGGACGTTGCGATAGGTGAGGCCGTGGCCTCCGTAGACCTTCATCCCGAGCTTCGTCGCGGCCTTCGCCGCCGTCTCGATCTTGCCGATCTCGTCGTGGCGGCCGGGGCCATTCCAGGAGTCCGCATACTTTCCCGTATTGATCTCGATGCGGTTGACGCCGATCTTGTGACAGCCTCGAATCTGCTCGAGGTTCGGATCGACGAAGATCGCGACCCTGATTCCGGAGCCGACGAGCTCTGAGACGATCTGCTGGAGATTGCCCGTGTGAAAAGAGACGTCGAGGCCGCCTTCGGTCGTGATCTCGTCGGTTCTTTCCGGCACGAGAGTCACCTGATGCGGTTTGAGACTCTGCGCGACCCGGACCATCTCGCGGGTCGCCGCCATCTCGACGTTGAGCTTCGTAAGCACGACGCGGCGCAGAACCTCGACGTCCCGATCCTGAATGTGCCGCCGGTCGCCTCTGAGATGAACGGTGATCCCATGCGCGCCGGCGAGCTCGCAGAGAATCGCCGCGGCAACCGGATCCGGCTCGTCGGCCTGGCGTGCCTGCCGGATGGTCGCGATGTGATCGATATTGACTGCGAGACGCATTGGTACGAGACGATAGCCGAACTGCGTTGCGTAGGGAAGGCGTGGAATATTGAATGCAGCCGGTCTTGTGTGTCTCTTCGCGGGATTCGTAAGATCGAGCCCGAACCCACGTAAACGGAAACTCGAATGCTATTCAGAGCTGAAAACCTCTCGAAATCCTATGGAGTCCAGGAGGTCCTGCGGGACGTCACCTGGCAGATGAATCCGGGAGAACGGATCGGGCTGGTCGGCCGCAACGGCGCCGGCAAGTCGACCCTTTTCCGGATTCTCACCGGCAGGGAAGAGGCCGACCGGGGGCGCGTCATCACGGCGTCCGGGCTGAGGATCGGGATCCTCCATCAGCACCTCGAGGCCGATCGTGGTACGAGCCTCTTCGACTTCACGCTCGGTGCGTTCGGCGAGATCCTGGCGATCGAGCAGAAGATGCGCGCGATGGAAGAACAGCTCGCGGAGGCGAGCGATACCGAAGAACAGGGGCGGCTGCTCGACCGCTACGCGAAGCATCAGCACGACTACGAGCACAAGGACGGCTACGGAATTCATGCGGAGGTCGAGCGGGTGCTGACGGGTGTTGGATTCCTCGAGGATGAGTGGAACCGCCCGGTCACCCAGTTCAGTGGAGGACAGCAGAACCGGGCGATGCTCGCGCGGATGCTTCTAAGCGAAGTCGATCTGCTTCTGCTCGACGAGCCGACCAACCACCTCGACCTTCGCGGAATCGAGTTCCTCGAGTCCTTTCTCGCAGGCTACGACAAGGCGTTCCTGCTCGTTTCACACGACCGTACCTTTCTTAACCGGACGGTCTCCCGGATCGTGGAGCTGACGAACGGCCGGCTCATCGAGTACACCGGAAACTACGATCGCTTCATCGCGCAGAGAGAGGCGAGGATGGAGCAGCTTTTCGCCGAGTGGGAACAGCAGCAGGCGTACATCGAGCGCACCGAGGAGTTCATCCGGCGGAACATCGCCGGGCAGAAGACCAAGCAGGCGAAGTCACGCAGGAAACTGCTCGCGCGGATGGATCGAGTCGACAGGCCGGAGTCTGACGAGACGTATGCGAAGTTCGATCTCGACGCCGGACCCCGTTCGTCCGCCGTCGCGATGTCGATCGAGAAGCTGGTGGTCGGTCGCAACGGAACGCCGGTGGCGGGGCCGCTCGATCTCCTCGTCCGACGTGGAGAGCGATACGCGATCCTCGGGCCGAACGGCGCCGGAAAATCGACGCTTCTGAAAACGCTCGCCGGGCGTCTCGAGCCGGTCGAGGGGGAAGTGCGGCTCGGTTCCGGGATCTCGCTCGGCTACTACGACCAGACCCTCGACGATCTGGCACTCGACAAGACAGTTCTCGACGAGATCTGGGACCTCGACCACCGCCAGACCGAGGAGCAGGTCCGAAGTTATGTCGCGCGGTTCTCTTTTCAGGGGGATGACGTCTTCAAGAAGGTTTCGGCGCTGTCCGGCGGTGAAAAGGGGCGCCTCGCGCTGGCAAAGATCATGTTCGAGGCGGGCAACGTCCTGCTGCTGGACGAGCCGACGAATCATCTCGATGTCTTCACGCGCGAATCGCTCGAGGAAGCGCTCGAGGCGTTCACGGGCGTGCTGATCGTCGTGTCGCACGATCGCTACTTCGTCGACCGTGTGGCGGAGATGGTGCTGCTGGTCGAGGACGGCGAGGTCGATCTCCACTACGGAAACTACACCGAAGTGGTCGAGAAACTGACGAGGCAAGCTGACATGGCAGTGAAGGAGAACACCGTAGAACAGACGCGCGCACCGCGCGAAGAGCCTCGGCGTCGCGAATCCGGGAAGAGCTCGCGGGCCGAGATCGGCGAGCTCGAAAAGCGAATCGAGCAGCTCGAGGCTGAATGCGTCGCCAACGATGAAGCTCTCTGCGATCCGGAGGTCTACGAGGATGGACAGAGGGTGCGGGAGATACAGGCGACGAATCTGCAGCACCGGAAGGAGCTCCAGGATCTCTACCGCCGCTGGGACGAGTTGACCGTGGAGAAGGAAGTCCGATGAAAGTCGCTGTGATCGTCGTGGGAACGGAGCTTCTCGGTCCCGACCGGGTCGATACGAATTCTCTGGCGGTCACACGGGCGTTCGAGCGGCGCGCGCTCTCGATTACCCGCAAGACCGTCGTCGGCGACGATCTCGAGGACATCGTGAACGTTCTGAGGGCGGCGGCCGCCGAATTCGACGTGATCGTCATGACGGGCGGGCTGGGACCGACCGAGGACGATCTGACCCGCGATGCCGTAGCGAAGGCGTTCGATCTGGAGCTGGAGTCCGACGCGGGGATTCTCGCCTCCCTGAAGCGACGATTCGCGGACCGCGGAATGGAAATGCCGGAGGTCAACTCGAAGCAGGCGCTGACCTTCAGGGGTCACCGGACAATCCGGAATCCACGGGGGACGGCGCCGGGCTTCCACCTGAACCTCGATCATGACGGACGACAGTTGCACCTCTGGATCCTTCCGGGGGTACCCACCGAGCTCGAAGGGATGCTCGAGGACGATCTCTCGCCATGGCTCGACGAGCGTTTTCCTGGCAACCAGGGGACTTTTCGGCGATCCATTCACATCGCCGGAATGGGGGAGTCCGCCGTGGAGCAGCTGATGCGGCCGTATTACGAGCGGCACGAGGGCGAGGTGCCGACGATTCTTGCGACCCGCAACGAGACTCAGATTCATCTCGTCGCCCGCGGGCTTCCGGACCACGCCTATGCGGAGCTGACCTCGCGGGAGAACGAGATCAGGGAAATCTTCGGAGAGCGGGTTTACGGCGTCGACGATGACAACCTCGAGACCGTTGTCGGCAGGATGCTCGTGGTCCGGAGCGCGACGCTTGCCGCGGCGGAATCGTGCACGGGGGGGTTGTTCGGCTCGCGAGTGACCGACGTCAGTGGAAGCAGCCAGTATTTTCTCGGCTCGCTCGTCGCCTACTCCAGGAAAGCGAAAGAGGAGCTCCTCGGAATCTCACCGAAGATTCTCGACGAGCACGGCGAGGTCTCCTCGGAGGTCGCAATCGCAATGGCCGAACAGGTGCGAATCCGGTACGGCTCGACGTTCGGCATCGGAATCACGGGAATCGCGGGGCCTTCCGGAGGAACCAAGCAGAAGCCCGTCGGAACCGTTCACATCGCGGTAGCGAAGCAGGATCACGTCGAGCACCGGAAGCTGATGCTCCCTCCGCCGCGGAATCGCGTGAAGCACCTCTCGGTACAGTCAGCCCTCGATCTGCTGCGTCTGACCATGCTCCGGCAGAGCTGACGCGCTCGAGGCTATCTTTCTCTCTTTCCCCATCGGTCGCCATTCGTGACGGTGGGGGCCCCGAACCCGAACCGAACCCAAACTGAGGGTTGGGTCACAAGTGGGGGTCGGCTCTCCAGAGCCGACTCGCGGGGGGCTCCGGCCTCCCGCAGGCCGGAGACGCAGCTGATCGACGTCGTGAACGCTGAACGTTTCGTGTTCCGGACGCGTTGAATGCGTGTGTTTCTTTCTGGCGGAAGCATGCTTGCGGGGGGCTGGAGCCCCGCGCGAGTCGGGGCTGGAGCCCCGACCCCCAACGGCTGGCGCCTCTTCCGCTTCGCTCCAGCGCTCCGCTGAGCCGGGCTTCACTCTTCACTCTTTTCTCCGTCGATGACGCGATACGAACTCGTTGTCGCGCAGAAAAAACCGCAGGGGCCAGTGAGCCGCCTCTCCGCTTCCTTCGATCCCGATGCGGGTCGACACGCCGATCGAGGATTCGTCGACGGGACTCGAAGGCTTCGTGATCCAGAGTAGATTCCTCGTGAGATCGACGCCGTCCAGATCGCGATCAATCTCCATGGCGGCACACAGCTTCCCGGGACCGTTGGTCAGATCCCGGTCGCGTCTGGCCGCCGGACGGTTTTGTCGCATTCGCTCGACCCCTTCGAACGGCTCGACCGCCCGGATCAGCACCGCTTCGGGGATCCCTTCCTCCCCGGCGACGACGTTCATGCAGTAGTGCATGCCGTAGGTGAAGTAGACATAGGCATGGCCGACCCTGAGGTACATCGACTCGTTTCTCTTCGAGCGGAGTCCCCGCCGCGCATGACTCGCGGGATCGTTCGCACCAAGGTAGGCTTCGGTCTCGACGATGACGCCGGCGAGCGGTCCGTTCGCGGTTTCGTGATGCAGCGTGCACCCGAGAAGCGACCGGGCAAGCGCAACGGTCTCGATCGAGTAGTCGGAGCGCCGGAGTTTGCGGCTCAAGGGTCGAGAACGTCCTCGCTGGTATGCCGCTCGATCAGAGCAAGAAGATCCGCATGAACCGCGGCGGGTGCGCCGACAATGTTGCCGCGGGTCCAGAAGCGGCCGCCCCCGGAAAAGTCGGAGACGGTTCCGCCGGCCTCGAGGACGAGAAGCGCGCCCGCAGCGATGTCCCACGGCGCGAGATTGAGCTCGAAAAAGCCGTCGAATATGCCGGCAGCGGTATAGGCGAGGTCGAGCGCTGCGGAACCGGCGCGCCGGACACCCTTTGCGGTGGCGATGACGTCCTTGAAGATTGCGGTGTAGGTGGTGAGGTGACGCTGGGCGCGGAACGGAAAGCCGGTCGCCAGAAAGGCGCCCTCGAGTCCCGGTTGCGACGTGACCTGCATCCGTTCGCCGTTGCGGAAGGCTCCGGATCCGGCTTCGGCGACGAACCATTCGTCGTCGAGTGGGCGGTAGATCACCCCCGCGAGGAGCTCCCCTTTCGAGCGGAGGCCGATCGAGGTGCACCAGAAGGGAAAGTGGCGGAGATAGTTGGAGGTTCCATCGAGAGGATCGATGACCCACTCGCGCTGCTCGGTTCCGTCGACGCCTCCCGTGAGCCCGCTCTCCTCGCAGACGAAAGCATCGTCCGGGAAGTGGCCCCCGAGTATTTTGCGAATGGCATCCTCGGACTCGCGATCAGCCGCCGAAACCCAGTCGTTCCGTCCCTTGAGATCTGCGTCTGCCTGGCCGAGCTTCTGCCAGTAGCTCATCAGGATTTCGGACCCGGCGCGGGCCGCTTCCATCGCGGCTTCGATTTCGCTTTTCATCGAGTATCCGGCGCCGTTGCGCCACGAGAGTTAGGATTATGACCGATGTGTCGCAAAGGATCGAACCGTTGAAGCAGGCGCCGCGGGATCGCCCGAGCGAGGGATTCACGCTGATCGAGGTGCTGGTCGCCCTGGCGATCCTCTCGTTTGTGCTGCTGACCACCATTCTGGTGCTGCTGGTCAGAAAGGACGGCACCGTCGCGGCGACCGAGCAGCTCCGGGTCTGGCAGGCGATCGAGAACGAAGCGGAGATCCGGCGGTTTACACCATGGCATTCGCTTCCCGACGGCGCGGAGCTCCCGTTCGAGAGTGATCTCGAGATCCTTGATGGTCTGGATGCGACGACGGTCATCACGGTGGAGGAAAAGCTTCCGAATCTGAAGGTTCTCACGCTCGAGGTCATGTGGGGCGAGCGGCGGGCATCGCTCGATGTCTACAGGGCGGAAACCGGGAGGGGGCCGTTGTGGTGAGAGCTCGGAGCTCCGAAGGGTGGACGCTCCTGGAGATGATCATCGTTCTGGCCATCTTCTCGGTGCTTCTCACGATGGTGACCGGCCTCTACGTCGAGCTGATCCGGGTGGATGCCGATGTTCGCGCCGAGCTGCTCAAACATCCCGAGGTCCCGGTTCTGCTGGAGCGATTCGGGCGCGACGTGCTCGATTCCCGCCGGTACCCGAAGACGATCAAGGAGTGGTCGCAGACGGCGGAGGTGTTACTCGTCGAGCGGGAGGCGGGTGCGGTCGTGGTGTGGGATTTCACCCAGCCGGGTCTGGCGAGGCGGATCGAGCTCGAGAGTGGCGTCGAGCGAAGCCGCTGGACGGCGAGAGGATTGCCGGCGATCACGATCAGCGCTGAAGAGATCGTCGAGGATCGAATGGGTTTGCGGATGAGGCTGACCTCGGAAGGAGGCGATCTGATCTATGACCGGATCTTCCAGCCGCGTCCGAGATGAAGGGGGTTTCATCGTCGTTGCGGTCCTCTTCGTCGCGATTCTCTACTTCGGCCTGATTCTGATGATCTATCGCGAACAGGCGGAGTTGATCCGGAGCGTCCAGCGGTACCGTTCATCGGTGATCGTGAAAGTCATGGCGGAGAACGCGGCAGAGGCGGCTGCCGCCGGAATGGCGGAGACCGACTCGGCGACCATCGACGAGACCTCGGGAGACAATATTCTCCAGGCCGACTATTCGCGGAAGGGAAAGAGTACGAGATTCGTGATCGATGCCGGGGCCAGGCATCAGGGACTCTCCCCGGCCGAGGCGCACGTCAGGATCGAGGGAAGAATTCTGCCCGGGGAAATCGTGATCGACTCGACGCGGCACGGACGTCGCGCCCTCGAATGAAGGTGTATCCGATCGAAAGGCGGCCGTCGCGCCGATTCCAGCCCTGTGTCAGTTGGGATCGGTGGCCGTCGAGGCGACTTCGTTCGAGGCATGCTCCGGCTCGGGTTCCGGCTCCGGAGCCTTCACGTTGAAGGAGTTGAAGAAGGAGCTCTCCTCCGCCGCGTTGCGAGACTCGCCGCTGAATCCGATGAAGACGACCTGATAGAGACGATCGTCCGCAACGACGAAGTCGGTCCTGCCATAGAGCGGGCGGGCGGCTCCGCCGGAGTACCGGATGGTTCGTCCGACCAGATCACCATCATCGGTCGATTCTTCCATTTCGATGCTCGTGGCGAGCTCGTTCATCAGGGAATCGCGACCGCTGTCGATCATCCTCTCGGGCTCGGTGATCGGTCCGGTCAGCTCACTGTAGCCGACGATGCAGATTCCATCGCTCCCCTGCGCGATGTAAGTGACATTGACGATCGGGCCGCTGGGAGAATCGACGTTCTGAACCTGCTTCTTCGCTCCGGTGCAGGCAGGAGCAAGCTGAACGCTGAATTCCGTTTCGCGGACAGTTTCTCCGACCATCGGGGCCGCCGTCAGCAGCGCCACGGCCAGAAATACGATTCCTCGGATTGTTGAAGTTCTCATCGGTTGATGTCCCTTTCGAAGGAATTCAGTTGCGGGGTCGTCAACCGCATCATGCTCGATGTTGTTCCGGGGCGGCCAGTTACGGATCGGTTAACGAAGCCGGGCAGAAATGGGAACTGGTGGCGGCCCGGGGGGCCAACTCGGCCCGGTTGCGGAGGCGACGTTACCAGTTGAATCGCCCCTTCCGTGCCTGTAATCTCCCGCTCGTGCGCAGCCTCATGGTCTTCGCGGTGCTCTCGCTTGTTCGGCTCCTGAGCCTCGTGTTCTACCGCGTGGAGACCGACTGGGTCGGCGAGGCACCGGACGACCCGTGGCGGGGGATTCGTCTGATCGCGTTTCTGAATCACACGAGCCTTTTCGAGCCGGTCTTCGCGGCGGGAGTGCCCTCGAGGCTGATGTGGCGGATCGCCGCCCATGGGGTCGTACCGGCGGCCGAAAAGACTCTCAGGCGCCCGATCGTGGGGTTGCTCTTCCGGACGATTGCGCGGCATGTGGTTTCAATCACGCGCGAGCGCGATCAGACGTGGCATGCCGTGCTCTCGCGCATCGGCGACGATTCGATGGTGTTCATCCTTCCGGAGGGGCGGATGATGCGGCGGAACGGACTCGACTCGAACGGCAAGCCGATGACCGTGAGAGGCGGTATAGCGGACATTCTCGCGGAGATCGATTCCGGGCCGCTTGTCATCGCTTACAGCGGCGGGCTTCATCACGTTCAGGCGCCCGGCGAATGGCGCGTAGGCCTCTTCAAAGCTGTCAGGCTGCGGCTCGAGATGCTCGAGATCGGTGACTACCGCTCGCAGATGGGTTACGGCGAGGTGCCGCATGACGTGTTCAAGCAGCGCGTCCGTGGTGATCTTCAACGGCGCCGCGATGAGCTCTCACCGGTCCCCCCGGAGGAGCGCCACAAGCTCACTGCCGGCCGGAACGAAGCGGGGTTGGAAGCTGAGACGTGATCCGAAACCGTTCGAACATTCGTCATCCTGAGCCCGGCGAAGCGCGAGCAACGCTTTGCGCGATGGAACATTCGTCATCCTGAGCCCGGCGAAGCGCGGGCGAAGGATCTGGGCGGCGGCTCGTGAGACAACGCTGGATAAGTTCGTCACGTCGATTCACGACCTTCCCCCAGATCCTTCGCCGACCTTCGGCGGCTTCTAGATGAACCGGCAGTTCGGTCGGCGCTTCGCTTGGTCTGAATGTACTTCCGCGGCTCGAAATCACAACTCCGCCCGTCGCAAAACAGCCTCAGTCAGTTACTGAGGATGTCGACCCCGCCGTTGACCGTCTGGATCCGCACCATCGCGCCTCCGCCGTTTAGATCGCCCTGAAGGCGGTTGCGCGAGAACTTGCGCGTCGCAACCGGGATCTCGGTGTCGATGCTGCCATTGGTCGTCGACGCATCGAGAGTCACCCGCGCATAGGCCGGCAGGCTCAGCCGGACGCGTCCGTTGACGGTTCCGAACTTCATGGACGCGCCCGGATCGACCGAAACGAGCTCGACCTCGATCCTCCCGTTGACCGAATCGGCGCTCACCGAGCCGGAGGATCCGCTCACGTTGATCCTCCCGTTGATCGTGTCGAATCTCAGATCACCATGGAGCGATCTCGCTTCGACCCGCCCGTTCACGGTCGATGCGCTGACGTCGTACCGTCGCGGGACCATCACTTCGAACTGAACCTCCGAGTCATACGAATCTCCGAAGAACCAGCTCAGGAAGCCACTTTTTTCGCGTGGCCGCTCGACGCCGATCTCGAGACTGTCCGCGCTCTCCCGCACCCGGACTCTGAGGGAATCGAACGCCTGTTGCCCATCCTCGTCGTCCCGCGCGTCCAGCCCCAGAATGGCTTTGACGCGAATCTCGTCACGGTCCCACGAAGCGACGTGGATGGAGCCGTTCTCGTTTTCGACGATCAGTCGAGCGCCTTCACGGGCATGCCACGTCTGGTCGAAAGTTTTTTCCCAGGTTTTCGCGGATGCCGCGTTCGCAAGGAGCGAAATGAGCAGAAGGAGCAACGAGGGTCGGGCGAGTTTCATCGGGTAGCCTCCTTTGCAGCACATACGTCGGAAACCCCCGGGGGTTTAACACCCGCTCCGAAATTCACCGGTCGCCATTGGTGGGGATCGCTGAATCAGCGGGCAGGGGGTGCGACGACCCGGAGCTTCTCGGGACCGACCGAGAGCTCGACCGGGGTGGTCGTGAGGAGCTCACCGTCCGCGAATATCTCGAGCTTCTCGGGGGAGTCGAACATGAACCTTTCAGCCCGGCGCTGCTCGACGAAATCGTATCCGAGATGCTCCCCCCGATAGGCTCCTGGAAACGCCTTCAGCAGTTGCCACCGTGAACACTCGTGAATGATGCAGGCGTCGAGCTTTCCATCGTGGATGTCTGCTCCCGGAGAGATTCTGACTCCGCCGCCGTAGCGATCCGTGTTTCCGATGGCGACGAACATGATCCTCATATCCTCGCGCCGGCCCTCCGTCTCCATGACGACCTTCCGCGGCCTGAACGACGGAAGGACTCGGAGTGTCGAATAGACGTAGACCGCCGAGCCCCGAAGGAACCGGGCATGATCTCTCGCATACCGCGCAACGATCGAGTCGAACCCGAGACCGGCTACCCCGAGAAATCGGCGTCCGTTGGCCGTGCCGAGGTCGGTGGTGATCGTCGTGCCTCGAAGGAGGACCTCACACGCCTCCCGGGTCGATCGCGGAATTCCGAGGACGGTCGCGAAGTCGTTTCCCGATCCCAGCGGCAGAATCCCGAGGGTCGCTTTCGAGAGATCGAGACCGCGAACGACGTGGTGGAGCGTTCCATCCCCGCCGCAGGAAACGATGCGATCCCACCCCTCCTGCGAGGCCTCGGCGGCGCTCTCCGCGAGCTCCTGCTCGCTTCTCGTGACGCGGACGACGACTTCGGCTTCCTTCTCGAGGTACTCCGCGGCGCGAGCGGTTTCCGACTTCGCTCTTCCTCGCCCCGCGGCAGGGTTTGCGAGCAGGAGGATCCTCATTCAGAAGAGCGAGATCTGCTCGTCAGAGGCTACGCGCGCGATTCTCCTCGACAGAGGGATTCTTCGTCTCCCGAGCAGCGGCATCAGGTTGACTCTGAGCCATTCGATCGCCTCGCGATGAAAGCGGAACCGCCGCTCGTGCCTCCGGAACCGGCCGTTGTGAGCGTGGCCGAGGATGTGGTGGAGGTATTCGTGATGAATCACCGACTGGATGAACCAAACCGGGACGGCAGGGGTGTCGAGATATGGATGAACGGTGATCGATTGCAGGTCGGGGTCGTACGAGCCGAGGCGGATCGAGGCACGGCGGGAGCGACCGGGGCGTCGCCCCCATCGGACGGCGACCGGAATGACGTTCCGAAAATACTCCCGACGAACCTGTTCGGCGATCGCCTCCAGGTCATAGTAGCGGGTGTCGGTCTCCAGCTCGAGGACGCCCTGGTTCGCCTGGGTCACAATGGAATTCTGGGGGAAGGTGAGCCGTGAAGCAAGGGTCAGTTACGAATCAGTCGTCTTCCGAGTTGCCCATCATCTGGGCGATGTGGGCTGCTGCGGCGGTCGATACCATTGCCGAGCCCGCCGAGATGATCTCGTCGCCCTTCTTCATACCGAGGAAAATCCCGACCCCGGCCCCGAGAGCGACGGAGAGAAGAGGGAAACTCGAAACGTGCTCCTTCCACGATTCCGGCAGCATGTTCTCGAGCTCCTCGAGGACCGCCTGAGGACCGCCCTCGGCGAACGTACCACCGAGGTCGCGCGTCGATTTTTTCCGGTTTTTCCGGCGAGGTGCCTCTTGTTCGTCATCATCGAAGTCGAGTCCTCCGGCGGAACTTTCGAAGTCCTCGTACTCTCGATCGGTATCAGCCATGTTCACTCCTCGTCGTCGCTGTCGCTGCGCAGAAGAATGCCGATGAGAAATCCGGTGGCGACGGAGATCAGAAGAGCCTTGCCCGGACTCTCGCGAACGTAAGTCCGAACCCGGTCGGTCATCGAGCCGACGTCGACCGATTTTGCGCGTTCGCGAAAGCTGGCGACGCGGCTCTTCGGTTCTTCGTTCTGGTCGGCGGTTTCTCTGTTTTCTTCCATTTCGAGCTCCATTCTACGCTCAATAGCGTGCCGAACGGCGTTTCTTTCGTGTGTAGAGCGCCCACAATGCCAGGATCACGGCCAGGAGAGGGAGAATGTGGATGAGCCCTCCGAAGGTCATGCTCATCAGCAACCCGACCAGCCAGACCAGGAGAAAAGCAGCGACGGCTGCCCACATCAGCGCCTGACCTCGATCCTGTTCTCCACGGTCTCGACTCCGGCGATGCTGCGGGTGATCGCTTCCGCACGATCTCGATGGGACGCGAGGTTCACCGTACCCATGAGCACCACGTTCCTGCCGGTGACGTTGATGGCGAACTGGTAACGGCTCAGCTCGCTGTCTGCTCTGAGCGCGTCCCGGACCTCGCTCGCGAGGATCGCATCGTCGATCTGTCGAGTCGGCGCGACGTTGCCTCCGCAGGAGATGAGAAGACTGACGAGAATTGCGCTGGCCATGATCGAAATCGCTCGCTTGTTCATGCCCAGCCGCGGTGCAGAGAGCATGCCTTTGGATCCAGGGATCAGTGGCGAGAGACGACCTTGATCACTCCCGGGGCTGTTCGATGCCGCGGCGGGTCACGAGGTACGTCGCGAAGCTTCCGAGCCAGTGGCCTCCGGCATAGTGCTCAGCCGAGACCGCCTGGAGAGCCGATTCGGCGTGCGCGCGGGCCGCGGCCTCGAGCGCCGGCTTTCGGGGATCGTCCGCCGGCAGACCCGAGGCGATGCCTTCGAGCATCCATGCACGGCTCAGATTGAGCCCGTCGAGATGGGCCAGCTTGCCGTCGCTCCGGTCGGTCACTACGCCGAGGGGAAGCCAGCCGGCGGTCGCCGAACGGGGAATCTGCGGGAGAAAGGCCCCGAGCCAGGCCGCGTACTCGGCGGAGCTCATGACCCTCCGCATCAGATCCGCCTCGGCGAGACAGGGGGAGAGAAAGTCCTGTCCGGACGGCTCCCATCCCAGCGGGCAGCCGGCATCGGCGTCGTAGAGCCGCCGTGTGGTCGCGATCAGAAGCTCCTCGAGCTCGGTGTCGCCTGCCGACCGCGCATAATCGAGGATCAGTCCGAAGGCGAACGCGGTCTGGCTGTGCTCGCCGGTCCGGATCGGATACGCCAGCTTCGGCAACCACTCGGAGATCCGCTCGATCGCGGCCCGTTCGAGCGGCCGGATCGTTCGGGCGAGCTGCGGACCGGGCGGTTGCTCCCACTCCCTCAATTCCATGGCGAGCTGAAGGAGCCAGGCGAGGCCGTACGGTCGCTCGAAGCTCTCCCGCCCCTCTCGCAGGATGTATGCGGTTTCGGTCTCGACATTCGCCTCGGTGATGCTCTTCAGAAGCGCGTCAGTGATCGTTTGCCGGTGCTCCCGTTCCGGCTCCGATCGGGCAACCCGGGCGAGCAGCCAGTGCCCGTGAACCGACGAGTGCCAGTCGAAGCATCCGAAAAACGCGGGCGTCAGTTTACGCGGAGGAAGCACGTCAGCATCGGAGTCGAGCACGTGTGCGATCTTGTTCGGATACTCCCGGTGAACGCAGTCGAGCGCGAGTCTCGCGAATGACTCGAGGGATTCCACCCCGGCGGGACGGATCTCTCCGGCTGCGATTCCGAAAGTGCAGATGGATGCGGCGGCGAACAGCGATGCGATGGCGGTGATCCTCACTCGGTACCTCCCGCTCCACTATAATTCAGCGACCGGTTGCGGGACCGGCAGAGGAGAGGGTGGCTGAAAGCGCGACATCGACAGCGGTCGATCCGAGAACTCTCGAGCTGATCGGCAAACGCTACGTCGAACAGGAGATGTTCGACGAGGCGATCCATCTGTTCGAGATGGCCGCGAAGCTGCGACCCGGCTCCGTCGAGACGAGAATTCACCTCATCCGCGCGAAGGAGCTTCGGGAGAGGGCCGAGAACCGTCGGAGCGAGCGGTTTCGCGGCAAGCTCGTCGAGGAGCGAGCCCGCGACGAGATCGACGCCGCGCAGTACGTCGGTCTCGCCCAGTACTACCTCGAAAAGGATCAGACGACCAAGGCGGTCGAACTTCTCGAGATCGCGAAGATCAAGACGCCGAACGGGTTCCGGCCGTACGAGCTGCTCGCCCGCCTCTACTATTCGACCGCCGCCTGGGATCTCGCTCTTACGGAGGTGAACCAGGCGCGAAAACTCAATCCGTTCGACCGCTCACTCGCCGAGCTCGCGGGACGGATCCACTTCGAAAGCCAGCAGTTCGACGCCTCTCTCGGAGCGTTCATCGACGCGTTTCTCCTGTCGACCGATCAGAAGGGAGAATCTGCCGAACCGATCCGGCGCATGATCAATACGCTCAAGAGGATTCTCGGTCTCGAGAGCCGGGACCTGAACGAGCGTATCAACGACCGCGTCGAAGCCCTCAGGTTGAATACCGAGAGGCTCGAGCTCAAGAAGGAGAATCTCTTCGCGGGCGATACCGAGGAGGTTCTCGGTCAGATCACGAAGAAAATCTCGAGGGAGGAGGCGCGGAGGGCGAGCACGATGGCCGTCGCCAACCGGCTCCGCGAGCTCCAGGTCTTCCGCCACTTCAAGGACGATCAGATTCTGCGCCTCTCCCGATTCGTCAAGGTCGAGGAGCTCGAGGAGGGTGCGGCGCTCTTCAAAGAGGGCGATCACTCGATGGACTTCTACGTCATCCTGAGCGGGTCGCTCAACATCCAGAAGGAGACGCCATTCGGACCGCAGCACCTCGCGCGTCTCATCGAAGGCGAGATCGTCGGGGAGATGAACTTCATCGACCGGACCGAGCGATCCTCCGACGGCGTGGCGACGATGGCGAGCAGCTGCGCTGCTTTCTCCTTCACCGCGCTCGACCGGCTGATGGAAGAGGACAAGTCGCTCGCCGTGGGTCTCCACTGGGCGTTCTGGCGATCGCTCACGGTCAAGGTTCGCGACGCCAACGAACAGCTCAAATTGTTCTTCCAGGAAGACGCCGGCTCGAAGTCGCGCAGAAAGATCGAGACCAAGAGTGAAGGGCAGCACGTACAAATTCGCTCCGAGGACAAGGTGGATCTTTTCAGGGAGCGAGGGCTTTCGGCAGCAGAGATGAAGCTCCTCGCGACGTTCTCCGCGGAGGAGAAGTTCCAGTCCGGGTCGGTGATCTTCCGTGAGGGGGATCGTGGCGACAAGCTCTACATCGTTCTCGACGGACGCGTCCGGATCTCGAAGTTCATCCCGGGGGTCGGTGAGGAAGCTCTCGCGGTTCTCGATCGCGGCGATTTCTTCGGCGAGATGGCGCTGATCGACGATCAGCCGCGCTCAGCCGATGCGAAGGCGCATGAAGTTCCCGCGACGGTGCTGTCCATCGATCGGGCGACGCTCGAGGAGATCCTCGGGATGGATCCGCATGCGTCGCTCCAGTTCCTCAATCTGCTCTGCAGGATGATCAGCCGCCGGCTCCGCGAGATCAATGACAAGATCGTCCAGTGGAAGTACATGTCGGGCGGCTTCTAGCAGGACGGGGTCGGGGGTGGAAATTGTAAGATAAAACCACCAAAATGTGTTTTTTTTTGTAATTGGGGGGGTTTTTTCCACTAAAAACCCCCCCCCCCCCCCCCCCCCCCACCACCCACAAATTTATCGGGGGGGGTTGTGTGACGGTTTGTGAGTTTGTTTGGGCGCGCCGGGGGGCGGGTGGGAGGTATCCCGTGGGGCCCC
>JAHWKK010000018.1 GCA_019347945.1 Acidobacteriota bacterium
CTCCCCGCCGCGGACACCTTTCCCGCTCTGTTTTTCCCCCCCCCGCCCCCCCGACCCCCCGGGGGTGTTTTAGGGCGGGGGGGGGGTGACTAAACTTGAAATAACCCGCGGGGGGGGGGGGGGGCCCCCCCGCTTGGGGGCCTTTTTATGTACATGTTCACCCCCCGACCCCCGCAGGATTCAGGATTCAGGATTCAGGTTGGGTTTCGCGCGAGCAAACATTCGTCCATGATCGTCGCTTCGCGCCAACACAACACTCGTCATTCTGAGCCCGGCGCAGCGCGGGCGAAGAATCCGGGCGGGGGAACGAGAAGAGTGAAGAGTGAAAGAAGAGACGCTCGTCCTAAATGAACAGTGCGGTCGGCCTCACATCGCTGCATCCTGGATCCTGGATCCTGAATCCTGAATCCTGATCCCTAACCCCTAATCCCTAACCCCTTCCCCTATACAACACCGCCAGCTCCTGCGGGTCCGCACCGAGATGCCACGCAGTGATGATCCTCCAGTTGATGAACGCCGTACCGAGAACTCCCTTTTCGAGAAACCTCCGTCCTGAGGTGAGGACCCTCGCATCGAGGACCTTCGTTCTGCCCCGTTTCTTCATCCGGAGGGCGAGCTCGTAGTCCTCCATGATCGGGATTTCCCGGAATCGCCCGACCTCCTCGAACACGTCACGCCGAATGAACTGCGCCTGGTCTCCCCAGGGACACTTCGTGAGCGATGTCCGGAGGTTGATCATCGCCGCGGCGATCGAGAGGCGCGCCGAGCGTTCGACGAATCCGATGCGGAAGCCGCCGAACTCGACCCCCTCCTCCATCGCCTCGCCGATTGCAGCACCGGCGTCGCGAGGAAGCGTCGTGTCCGCGTGCACGAACGCGAGGACGTCCCCCTCGGCTCTGGCCGCTCCTTCGTTGAGCTGCCGGCCTCTCGGGCCCGGAACGCTGACGACGATCGCACCTCTCTCCCGGGCCACCGACACGGTCGCGTCGGAGCTCCCTCCATCGGAAACGATGACCTCCGACGCACCGGCCTCGATCGCGGAGCTGACGGCAACGCCGATTCGATTTTCCTCGTTCAGCGCGGGGATCACGATCGAGAGCCTGCCGGACATTTCGGGCGATGGTAACATCGGCGCGATGCGCTGCTACGTCCTCACAGGGGGCGAATCGAGAAGAATGGGGACGCCGAAACAGCACCTCATGCTCGACGGACGGTCGTTCCTCCGGCGCACGGTCGACGCGGCACGCGAAGCATTCGACGAGGTCGTCATCGTCAACCGGTCCGGCGATGAGGAAATCGCCGGGGTCCGCACGATCCGCGACGATCACGACGGAGCTGCCGCTGCGATCTTCGGCATCCGCGAAGCACTTCGCGACTCGGACGAGCTCCGCACCTGGATACTTGCGGTCGACTACCCTCTGATGTCCTCGGAAGTTCTCGAGGATCAGCGACGGCGGTTCGAATCATCCTTCGCCGAGCTTTGGGTTCCGGCGGTCGACGGCCGCCCGCACATGCTCTGCGCCGGATGGACCCGGACGCTCATCAGAAGTATCGATCAGGCGATCCGCTCAGAACAGTACACGCTTCGCGCATTTCTCGATCAGGGGCGGACCGAGATCTGCGAGATCACCGATCCACACTGGAGGAAAGCATTCATGAACGTCAACACACGGGACGATCTCGAGAACCTGTCCGACGAGCGCGGCGGCAATGGCGACGACGCGCCGAAGCTTTCGCATCTCGACGAATCCGGCAGCGTCCGAATGGTCGACGTCGGCGCGAAGGCCGTGACGCGACGCGAGGCGGAAGCCGAGGCCATCGTCCGCCTCGGAGAACGCGCGTTCGAAGCCGTTCGGACGAATGCTCTGCCGAAAGGCGACGCGATCGCCACCGCCCGCATCGCGGCCATCATGGCGGCGAAAAAAACTTCCGAGCTCATTCCGATGACGCATCCCCTCGCCATCGATGGTGTCGACATCTCGATCGAGCCGGACGAGGAATCGAGCTCGTTCGTCATCCGGGCGACCGTCCGATGCGAGGGGAAGACGGGGGTGGAGATGGAGGCTCTCACCGCGTGCGCCGTCGCAGCGCTGACCCTCGTCGACATGTGCAAGAGCGCCGACAAGGGAATCGAGATCGAACGGATCCGTCTGACCCGGAAGAGCGGCGGAAAGAGCGGCGAGTGGGTGAGAAGCAGGGATCAGGGGAACGAGAAGAGTGAAGAGTGAAGAGTGAAAGAAGAGACGCCGCGAAGGTAACTTCTCGATCCTCTCACCCTTTTCACAAGCCCCCGCCCAGATCCTTCGCCGTCCTTCGGCGGCTCAGGATGACGCATGTCTGAATGTGGCGAGAGCAAACATTCGTCCCATGATCGTCGCTTCGCGCAAACACCACTCGTCATTCTGAGCCCGGCGAAGCGCGGCGAAGAATCTGGGTGGGGGATCGTGAGTCACCGTTGCCGCTCACTCGTCAACTTCTTTCACTCTTCACTCTTCACTCTTCACTCTTCTCATTCCCCCTAATCCCTACTTCAACCGCAGACCGACTCGATCATGATCGCGCAGACTTCGTACGGATCCATGTTCGCGGCTGGCCGGCGATCTTCGAAATAGCCCTTCCCCGCCTTGTTGACGGCCTGGGGGATCCGGATCGACGCGCCACGATCGCTCACACCTGCACGGAACTCGTTGATGTTGCAGGTCTCGTGAAGTCCGGTGAGCCGTTCCTCGTTGTGCGCCCCGTAGACGGCGATGTGCTCCTTGTGCCGCTTTTCGAGCCTGCGCGCGGCTTCGTGGATCTTTTCGATTCCGCCGTCCTCGCGCATCGCGCGCGTCGAGAAGTTCGTGTGCGCGCCCGCGCCGTTCCAGTCGCCCTTGACCGGCTTCGGGTAGAGCGTTGCGCTGACGTCGAATTCTTCTCCGATCCGGTAGAGCAGCCAGCGGCCGAGCCAGATCTGATCGGCGACCTCGAGCGGAGGGAGCGGGCCGATCTGAAACTCCCACTGCGCCGGCATCACCTCCGAATTGATTCCGGCGATTGCGAGCCCGGCGTCGATGCACGCGTCCATGTGAGCTTCGACGACCTCGCGACCGTAGACTTCGTCGTTGCCGACACCGCAGTAGTAGCCACCCTGCGGAGCGGGAAAGCCCTTCTCCGGCCACCCGAGGGGCTGGTTGCCGTGAAAGAGCGTGTACTCCTGCTCGATGCCGAAAAGGGGCTCCTCGTCGGCGAACTTCTCCGCGACTTCACGCAGCCGTGCCCGTCGGTTGCTCTCGTGCGGAGTGCCGTCGGGATTGAAGACCTCGCATAGCGCGAGCACGTTGTCACCTCCGTGAATCGGGTCGCGGATCAGGGCGACCGGAGTCAGCGTGAGATCGCTGAGCCTCCCCTCTGCCTGATACGTGCTCGACCCGTCGTATCCCCACTCCGGAAGATCTTCGAGCTTGCTGATCTTTCCATCGAGAATCTTCGTCTTGGACCGCAGTTTCGCGGTCGGTTTCTGTCCATCGATCCATATGTATTCGGCTTTGATTTTTCCCAACTTCCTGAGCTCCTCCGGAGGGTGATTTCGAGCGTGGGTAGACGTCGGACCCGGGTTTGATGCGGGTCGCTCTACTCTAAGCCGGAACACCGTTTTTGTCGAGAGATTCGCGGTCCGGAGAGGCCGCTTCCCGGCGGGAAACCTAGGCGCGCCTCAGCCCTTCTCCGTCGTGGATCCAGGCCTGCGCCCTTCCGGCCTCCTTGGCGGCATACATCGCGCTGTCCGCCCGGCGGAGGAGGTCGTTCTTGATCGTGCCGATCTTCCCGTCCAGCCCGTTGTTCGGATCGATCGATGCGATCCCGATCGATGCCGACAGCGCATTTCGGAGATGCAACGCAGGTACACCGAAGCCGTGGTCTTCGGTGACGTACACGTGATCCTCGATCGCTTTCCGGATCGCACCCGCCATCTCCACTCCCTCTTCGAGGGTCGAGCCCGGAGCGATCAAAACGAACTCGTCGCCTCCGTACCGGGAGATGATCACGTCGCCGGAGTCGACCGCCCGGGTGAGGAGGAACGCGACTTCACGCAGCACCTGACTTCCCGCGAGATGCCCCCAGTTGTCGTTGATCTCCTTGAAACGGTCGAGGTCGATGAACAGCGCCGTCAGCTCGCTCTGGTTGTTCAGCGCCCACTCGAGCGAGGTCTCGAGCTTCTGATGAAGGTACCGGTCGTTGTAGAGACCGGTCAGGTCATCGCGGCGCGCCAGCTCGTGCGCGCGTCGTGCGTCGAGCGCATTCTGCAGCGTGAACGAGGTGTAGCCGGCGAAGATCTCGAGCAGTTCGCGATCCGACTCGTGAAAGCGCTGGTCCCCCTTCCGGTTGATCAGCTCGAGCACGCCGCAGACCTCCTTCCCGATGTAGACCGGGACGGCGACGATCGACTTCGCGATGAAACCCATCTCTTTGTCGATGTCGGCCTTGAAGAGCGCATCTTTCAGTACATCCTTCGAAAGGTAGGGCTCGCCCGTGAGGTAGACGTGTCCGGCGATGCCCTCCTGAGCCTCGATCACGCGATCGAGGAGTTTTTCGCTGCCGGGGCCGAACGTGGAGATGAACCGCAGCTCGTTCAGCGCGCGATCGCGCCGCTTGCGTCGAGGGTCGTCCAGAAGGATCGACCCGGCCTCGCTCGGTACGAACTCGCTCGCCTTTCGCAGAATCTCGACCAGGAGCGTGTCGAGTGGCGAAACCGTCCCGAGGTTCATCGCCACCCGGTAGCGTTCGAGAAAGGGACTCAGCTCCTCCGGTTGCAGAGAATGAAATGCGTGCATCGCTGCGCCGAGATTATATGAGCGGCTTGCCCCGTCGCGGCGGGTCGAGCGATCATGGAACCATGAGCAGCCACTCGCCGAGCTCGGCCTCGCCGGATCGCGGTTCATCGAAGCGCGTGCGGCTCGAGCGCCGCTCGCCGGCATCGACCGAGATTCGAAGCGATCTCGTCGCCGTGGAAGAGCCGCTCGAGATTCGGATCGGATGGCCGGGCGACGACGCGGGACATTCGATCGTCACGATGCGGACCCCGGGCGACGACGTCGATCTCTCCATCGGGTATCTCTATTCCGAGGGTCTGATCACCGGCGCCTCGGAGGTCGTGGGTGTCGAGCGTTGTCACGGCACCGCGAACGTCGTGAGGGTCGCGCTGCGGGAGCGCCCGGCAGGGCTCGACGAGGCGCGGCGCTCGGGGATCGCGACCTCCTCCTGCGGCGTCTGCGGCAAGAGCTCGCTCGCGGCCCTCGGAGTGGCGACGATCTGGCCGGTCCGGGAGTTCGCGCCATCGGTCGACGGTGCGGTGCTCGCGGCGCTTCCGGAAGCGCTGCGTGCGGCCCAGGAGGTGTTCGACCGTACGGGCGGACTCCACGCCGCCGCTCTCTTCACGCTCGACGGAGAGCTCGTTGGACTGCGCGAGGACGTCGGCCGGCACAACGCGCTCGACAAGCTGATCGGCTGGTGCGTCCGCCGGGAAGCGGTGCCGCTGGCCGGCAACATCGTCTGTCTGAGCGGCCGGATCAGCTACGAGCTCGTGCAGAAGGCGGCCCGCGCGGGCCTTCCGGTGATCGTCGCCATCTCCGCTCCGTCATCGCTTGCGGTCGAGCTCGCGCGCGAGACCGGCATCACGCTGGCGGGCTTCACGCGCAACGGCTCGTTCAATCTCTATCACGACGAGTCGCGCGTGAGATGAGGATGTAAGGATTTAAGGATTTGAGGATTCGAGCGTCAGTCGTCGCTCACCCACCTCCTCTCCTCGCATCCTCATATCCTTATCCTCATCATGGCTCTTCTCTCTTCAGGATCTCCCGTGCCTTGCGCTCCAGCGTGTCGATGCGTTTCACGATCGAGCTTGCGCGTGTCAGCCAGCACCGGGAGGGCGACGCGCCTGCCGAGCCGCACCGTATCGAGCTCGCGTGATGTCACCCAGCACCGGCGAGGGGCCGGCCTCCTGCCGAGGCGACGACCATTGGCGAATGTTGTCTGCGCGAAGCGACGGGCACGGACGAATGTTTGTTCTCGCGAAAACCCTCACCTCGTCATCCTGAGCGAGTGACCGGCGCCTTGCGACGGTGAATCGGAAATGACACCCGCTGAGTGCGGAAACAACCGAACTCGCGTACTCAAACCAACGTCATCCTGAGCGGGCGGTCGGCGGGCAGGCGAAGGACCTCGCAGGTTGGGACATCAGACCAAGCGAAGCGCTGCAGGAGGGCCGAAGTCCAACAATTTCGTGGTCGTTTCATTAGGAGCCGCCGAAGGACGGCGAAGGATCTGGGGGCGGATCGTGATTCGAAGTGGCGGGTTGATGCAAGGATGACTCACGAGCCCCCGCCAACCTAAAATCCTCATATCCTGTATCCCTTCTCTCTTCACTCTTCGGAAAGAGCCCTGCTGCCCGCTTCGCCTCGCGCGCCTCTTCCCACCGGCAATGCTCTTCATCGCCCCAATGCCCGATGAGGATCACATAGTCGTCCGGGTCTCTGAAGCACAGCTCGCCGCTCGGCATGTAGACGGGATGATTGATCGGACCGGGATCGACGCCGGCCGCCTGGAGTGGGTGCGGAGCGCGACGAGATCGGGGGTGTAGAGATACAGAAGGATCCGGTCGTTCGGTTTCTGCGCGGGTTCCTCGTCCTCGTCGGAGAGAAGAAACATGACCGCCCCTCCCTCGCAGTGGGCCCGCCCCAGACGATCGTGTCGCCATCGAGCTCGACGTCGATCGTCTCGAAACCGAGCAACGCGTAGAAGCGGAGCGAGCGCCAGACGTCGCCGACGTGCAGAAGCGGTGTGGACCATCCAGCCTTCACGGCCATGCCCGGGCGATCTTTACACTCGCCGCGATTACGCCAACCCCAATACCGCCAGCCGTTTGCCCGCCTCCGGGCCTTCTTTCTCCGACCAGCATTCAGAAAAAGCTTGCAATCTGATTTGGTGTTGTAGTTCACTACATCACTACGTCTGGCGGGGACACACTTCCTGCCCCCGCAAGAGCGACGGAACCGAGGATGGACAGCGATTGGAACGACAGCCAGCCGATTTACCGACAGATTCGCGGCCGTGTCGTCGCGCTCATCCTCGACGGCGTGCTCAACGAGGGGGACGCACTCCCCTCGGTGCGCAACGTCGCCGCCGAATACCGGGTCAATCCGCACACGGTGCTGAAGGGTTATCAGCAGCTGGCCGACGAGGGTTTGGTCGAGACGAAGCGAGGTCTCGGGATGTTCGTCAAGCCTGGCGCACGCACCGCTCTGCTCGAGGGGGAACGCCAGAAGTTCCTCGTCGAGGAATGGCCGAGGATCGCGGAAACGATCCGGCGGCTCGGGCTGACACCGGAAGAGCTGCTCGATGCCGCGCCCGAGCCGGTTTCGCCGAACGTCGCAGAGGAGGAAGACTGACGCCATGGCATGCATAGACGCACGCGGCCTCCGAAAGACCTATGGTGCGACCGTCGCGGTGGACGGAATCGATCTCCGCGTCGAGGAAGGCCGCATTCTCGGGCTGATCGGCCCGAACGGCGCGGGAAAGACCACCACGCTCAATGCGATTCTCGGCCTCACGCCTTTCGAGGGTGAGCTGACCGTACTCGGCCGTGATCCCTGGACTGAGCGCGATCAGCTCATGCGTGACGTCTCGTTCATCGCCGACGTCGCGGTGCTGCCGCGCTGGATCCGAGTTTCTCAGCTGCTCGATTACGCGGCCGGCGTCCATCCCCGCTTCGACCGGGCGAAGGCGGAAGCATTTCTCGCGAAGACGGACATCAGACGCACCAGCAAGGTCCGGGAGCTTTCCAAAGGGATGGTGGCGCAGCTTCACCTCGCTCTGGTGATGGCAATCGATGCGAAACTCCTCGTCCTCGACGAACCGACGCTCGGTCTCGACATCCTTTACTCCAGGGCTTTTTACGATTCGCTGCTCAACGATTATTTCGATCGGAGTCGCACCATTGTCGTGACGACTCATCAGGTCGCCGAGATCCAGGACATCCTGACCGACCTCGCATTCATCAGCCGCGGCCGCATCGTGCTCGAGTGCAGCATGGAGGACTTCGATTCACGCTACACCGAGGTGAGGGTGCATCCCGATAACGTCGACGCGGCACGGGCACTGGGGCCGATACACGAGCGCGAGGTGTTCGGCCGCAGCGTCCTTCTGTTCGATCGCGCCGACCGGGCTCAGCTCGCCGCGCTCGGGGAAGTTCGCACGCCGGGCATAGCCGATCTTTTCGTCGCGGTGGTTGGAAAACAGAACGGCGAGACGGAAGGAGCGACTCGATGAACGAGCAGTCGCACACCCCTGTCGAGACCATTCCCGTCGACGAGAGCGCCGCGGAGGGTTCCACCTTGACGCGACCGCTGTACTGGTCGATGCGGCGAGAATTGTGGGAGAACCGCTCCATCACCCTCGCTCCGCTGGCCGTGTCTGCTTTCGTCCTCCTCGGGTCGCTGATCAGCGTCGTCATGATGCGAGGGAAGATCGAGAGTCATCCCACGCAGGACCCGGCAGAGATGCTCGCGATGGTCGTTCGTCCGTTCAGCATGGCTCCTGCTCCGATCATGCTGGCCTCGTTCATCGTCGGCGTCTTCTACTGTCTCGACGCGCTCTACGGAGAACGTCGCGACCGGAGCATCCTCTTCTGGAAGTCGCTGCCGGTCTCGGACCGCACCACCGGAATCTCGAAGATTCTCGTTCCGCTCGTGGTCCTGCCGCTCATAGCCTTCGTCCTGAGCGTGATCACGCAGAGTGTCATGCTCGCCGTCAGCGTACCCGTTCTGCTGAACAGTGCGGTGAGCCCGTGGGCATTGTGGACCGAGCTTCGATTCTTTCAGGGACTGGTGATCATGTTGTACGGCCTGACCGTTCACGCGCTGTGGTTTGCGCCGATCTACGGCTGGTTGGTGCTGGTCTCCGCATGGGCGCGGCGCGCTCCGTTTCTATGGGCCGTCCTGCCGCTTTTCGCAATGTCCGCGGTCGAAAGGATCGCCTTCAGCAGCTCCTGGTTCTCGTCGATGCTGCGGTACCGGGTGCTGGGGGCGATGAAGACCGCTTTCACGTTCGAGCCCGGCTCCGAGGGTGACGTACACCGGCTCTCGCAACTGACGCCGGCGGAATTTCTGAGCTCCGCCGGACTGTGGGTCGGGCTCGCGTTCGCCGTGGCGTTTGTGGCCGCCGCAATCCGCCTGCGTCGGCATCGGGAGCCGATTTGATGATGAATTACCTACGACTCGAGGAGTTCGCCCAGGAGGGTTTTCGATGTCAGTTTCGACAATGCTGTTGATGATCCATATCTGCGGTGCAGTCGTCGGCCTGCTTTCCGGATTCCTGGCGATGGTTCTCCGCAAGGGCTCCGGCCTCCATCGCGTGGCTGGAACCTTCTTTTTCGTGTCGATGCTCGGCATGTCTGCGAGTGCGGCCTATCTCGCCGCGCTGGTAAGACCGAATATGCTCAACCTGACCGTCGGCCTTCTGACGTTCTATCTCGTCGCGACGGCGTGGTGGGCGGCCAGACGCAGAGAAGGCGGCACCGGACCCTTCGACCTCGGCGCCCTTCTGTTCGTATTGATGGTCGCCATGGCGGGGTTCTCTTTCGGGCTCGAGGCGGCAAACAGTCCAGGCGGCACAAAGAACGGAATGCCCGCTCCCATCTACTTCGTCTTCGGCAGCATCGCTTTCCTCTGTGCCATCTCGGACGTTCGCATGTTGATCCGTCGCGGTCTCGGAGGTGGACGACGAATCAGCCGACATCTGTGGCGGATGTGCCTCGCTTTGCTGATCGCCACCGTCTCGCTGTATCCCGGCCAGGGCCAGCTTTTCCCCGATTGGCTGCGTGAAACGAATCTCCTGTTCGTGCCTCACGTACTGCTAATCGGGTCGATGATTTTCTGGAGGTTGCGCGTGAGATCCGCCACACGCCTACGACACGATACAACACCCCCTTCCCCGCTCAATGCGGCGGCGCTCACAGAAGGAGCGCGCGCATGACGGAGACGAAACCCATTCATTGCAGGACCGAGTCACGAGAAACGTCACCCCTGTCCGTCATTCAAGAAAAGGATCAACTCGAATACCGGTAGCCACCTCTGACCACGACCCGCGTCCCATCTTGTCGTTGACACCAGTCAAGATCGTTCAAAAGGAGAATCAATGCGAACACTAGTACAAGCAATTCTGATCTGCTTTGTTGCACCGCCCCTCGTCGCATTTGCCCAGCAGCAGACTACTGTCGCCCCCGCGTCGCAGGTGAGCCCGCTGATCGAGGATAGTGCGGAGCGCTATGACGGAGTGAAAAAGATCCTGCGCCGCACCGCCGAGATCATGCCCGAGGAGAATTACGGCTTCAAGTCAGCCAACGACGTCCGCAGCTTCGGCCAGATCGTGGGACACGTCGCAGACGCACAATATGTGTTCTGTTCACGCGTTCTGGGAGAACAGAATCCATCCCCCGGAGTAGAAAAGAACATCACCTCGAAAGGCGAGTTGATCACAGCCCTCGACGCAGCGTTTGCCTACTGCGAGCGAGCTTATGACGGGATGACAGATGCGTCCGCGATCGAGACGGTCAGGTTCATGGGAGGCGACAACCCGAAGTTCGGCGTACTGTCGGTCAACCAGATTCACACGATCGAACACTATGGAAATCTCGTTACTTATCTGCGGATGAACGATCTCGTCCCGCCAACCAGTGACCCCGACTTCATGAAGCAGCTCCAGAAGAAGAAGTGAGGACGTGAGTACGGCATCCATGACCGAACTTTCCGGAGAGCGACCACTTCTCGAGGCGAGGCTCGCGGGTGTGTTCTACCTGACCACCATCGTCGCCGGCATCTTCGCGCTTTTCTTCGTCGGCGGTAGCCTGGTCGTACGAGGGGATGCTGCGGCAACGGCGAATAATGTTCTCGCAAACGAGTCATTGTTTCGGCTCGGTTTTGCTGCCGAGCTGATCTCGATCGCGGCCTATGTCGCCGTGGTGTCTTTTCTCTATCGGCTGCTCCGCCCCGTTAGCCGACATCTTTCGTTCACGGCGGCCCTTTTCGGGCTGATGGGCAACGCCGTTCTGGCCGTCAATTCTCTGAACCTGATCGTCCCGATGTTTCTCCTGCGTCGACCGGAGCACCTGAGCGGCTTCAGCACGGAACAGGTCCAGTCGCTGGCGCTCACGCTCATCCGGGTTCACGACAGCCTCGGATACAACATCAGCATTGTCTTTTTCGGATTTTATTGTTTGCTGATCGGCATCCTCATTTTCAGATCGACCTTCCTCCCCCGTTTCATTGGTCTGTTGATGCTGCTGGGAGGTCTCGGCTGGCTCATCCACAGCTTCGCAGGCTTTCTGAGCCCGGCGCTCTCGAGCGAGTTGTACCCGTACAGTCTGATTCCGGGCACTGTCGGAGAAGCCGCTCTGACTCTGTGGCTACTCGTGTTCGGTCTGAACCTCGATCGCTGGAGAGTGCAGTCCGGACTGGTGAATGACGCTTCGAATCGAGCGGGAGATAAAGAATGAAACCAGACAGGAGCAGCGCCGGCGCATTGCAGGACGTGAAGATTCACGTGAAGATTAAAATCTCGGCCCTCTGGGTAACCCTGATGCTCTGTTACATCTATGGAGATTACTTCGGTCTCTACAAGCCGAGAACGCTCGAAGCGATGCTCGAAGGAAGAATGGGACCGCTGGGGCCAGTGACGCAGGGGATGCTGCTGGGGACTTCCGTCATGATGGCAATCCCCGCTCTCATGGTTTTTCTGTCCCTGGTGCTGCCACCGGTCGTCAATCGATGGTCGAATATCGTGCTGGGCGTGATCTATACGATCATTATGTTGATCACCATGCCGGGTGCCTGGCTCTTCTATCTCTTTCTGGGAATCGTGGAGATCGTTCTTTCTCTACTCATCGTCTGGTACGCGTGGAACTGGCCCCGGCATGAAACGACGAGCGACGATAGCATCGAGGCGTAACTCGAGATTCTGATTGATATTGCACTCACAGGAACCAACGACATGAATGACGTCAGCACTCTTCGGCTTTATCTGCTGCGCGGAATGTACCTGCTCATTGCGGTCGGCCTTGCAGCAACCATCTGGCCGCACATCCTCTCACCCTCGAGCCTGGTGGCAGGCCCGAGCTCGGTCATACGAGCGCTGCTGGGAGCACTGGCCGTGATGTGCCTGCTCGGTCTTCGCTATCCCCTGCAGATGCTGCCGCTCCTTCTGTTCGAGCTCCTATGGAAGGTCATCTGGGTCACGGCATCGGCCATACCGATGTGGCTCGGGCCAGGCCTCGACGCATACGCTTCCGAGACGCTGTTTGCCTGTCTCATGGGTGTCGTCCTGGTCCCGATCGTCATTCCCTGGGGCTACGTGATCAGACGCTATGTGAGATCCCCGGGCGAGCCGTGGAGCAGCGCACCCGATCGCGCCCCGAGGAAGATGTGATCTAGCGCGCGATTGAAACAGGAAACCGCTGGCGAGCCGCGCTGCGTGCTTCACGCGCCATCATTAAGGTAGACATTACGCAAGCTCGTGGGCGCAGGGTGCGCCGCAGTCAATAAGAGCACCGCCACGCGATCCGCGAACCTCCAACCTCAAACCTCCAACGTTCCTCTTCTCTTTACACTCTTCACTCTTCACTCTTCACTCTTCACTCTTCACTCTTCAGAATCTCGCGTGCCTTGCGCTCCATCTCGGGCGTCAGTTCCGCTGAGCGCGGCGGCAGCTCCGTCGTTCCCCGCTCTCCGCTCTGCTCGATGTCCTCGATGAGGAGTTTCATCTCGGCGATCTCACGGACCTGCGCCTCGATGATCTTGTCCGCCAGTTCGCGAACCCGAGGATCGCTGATACTCGCCTTGCGCCCGTTGTTGATGGCGATCGAGTGGTGCGGGATCATCGACTCCATGAACCGGATGTCGTCGATCACGGCCTGTGACCGGTTCGCCCACAGCAGGATGACTGCGAGCACCCCGGCTACGACCACGACCGCGACCTTCGTCCCGATCCCTTTGTACATCGGCCACATGAACGCGAGCATCACGACGGCCATGATGCATCCCATGGCCAGCGACGCGATCAATCGATTCAGACTGAACGTCGCGTGATCGGCTGAATATACGAGCTGGTACATCAGAAAGAACATGATGACCGTCGAGGTGATGATCATCCCGGCGAATCGGCCCCAGCTCATTCCCGTCTTTTCATTCTTCTGATCCATGTCGGCTCCCTGATCTCTGGCGAATTGAATTTGAGAGGCACGGCAGCAAGAACATCGCCAGTGACGGGTCGCGGAGTCGTCCGAGACAGAATGTTCGTCGAGGGACATTCTGGTGGAATGCAACGGGGCGGCTCGGCAGGAGCCTCGCCCTCCCAGTGATAGTGGACATCGCGCAAGCGCGTGGCGGTGCGGCGCACGGATGCGGCGCTTTCACCCTGGTCACGTAAAGGCGGCGCAGGGGTGCGCCGCAGTCCATGGGGCCGTAACCTCAAACCTCCAACTTCCAACCTCCCACCCTCTTCTCTCACTCTTCACCCTTCCGTTCGCGACTCGGATCTACGTAAGACCCTCGAGGAGCTTCTGGAACCGCGGATCGTCCCGGAGCGGATCGAGATCGGAATCGTTGATCATCCACTCTTTCGAGACGAATCCCATGCTCGTCGCCTTTTCCAGGCACTGCATCGCTTCCTCGACCTTTCCGAGTCCCGCGTACGTGCACGCCGCGTTGTACTGGATCACCGGTTCATCGGAGTCGATTGCGAGAGCCCGGCCGATCCATTCTGCCGCCTTGTCCGGCTCTCCGAGGTCGGCGAGCGCGGCGGCGCCCATTGTCCAGGCTCGGGTTTCGTCCGGATGAGACGCGAGACGACGCTTGGCAGCTTCCACGGTCTCGAGCGTCGCCGTACGGACCTTGCCCGTCTCACCCAGTGAGCGATAACAGGACGCAAGGAAATACCAGGAATCGTAAGCCTCGGGTGAGATGTCACGTGCTTTTGCAAAGTGGCGCGCAGCATCCTCGTATCGCCCTTGCGCGAAGTACACCCTCGCTGCAATGTAGTGCGCCTCGAACAGCGAGGGGTTCAGCTCGATCGCCTTTTGAAGCTCTCGTTCCGCCTCTTCATATTCCTTCGTCAGCGACAGCGCGAATCCTCGAGACACCCGAGCCTCGGCGAGATCGGGGTCGAGCTCGAGAGCTTTCCGACTGGCGCTTTTCGCCTCCTCGACCGCCCCCTCACCCGCACCGAAGTAAAGCCGCAGGTAGGAGCTGCAGTCCGCGATCCCAGCGTATGCACGGGCGTACTCGGGGTCGATCTCGATCGCTCGCGAAAACATCTGGCGCGCGACCTCGAGAGGTTTTCGGCGCAACTGATGAAAGAGCTGTCGCCCCTGGAGATAGTAATCGTACGCCTCGACGTCCTTCGGTTTCGCCTTTTCGATCGGCGACTTCTCTTCGGTTCCGAGAGCAACTTCGAGTGCATGCGCAATGCTCTGTGCAATCTCGTCCTGGATCGCGAAGATATCCTTCATGTCGCGGTCGTACTGTTCGGCCCAGAGCCGGTATCCGTCAGAGACGTTCACGAGACGGGCGGTTACGCGAACGCGATCACCTGCTTTCCGGACACTCCCCTCGAGCACGGTTCCGACGTTCAGCTTTTCTCCGATGTCGCGCACGTCCATCGCTGTTCCCTTGAACTGGAACGCCGAGGTTCGTGAGGCGACATGCAACTCGCGGATCTGGCTCAGGGCACTCAGAAGCTCCTCCGCGATACCATCGCAGAAGTACTCCTGATCTTTCTGAGGACTCATGTCGACGAACGGCAGGACGGCGACGGAGCTTCGCTTCGGCTCTGCCGCTCGCTGAACCGTCACCTCACCTGAACCGACCCCGGAGCTCATCTCCTGAAGATCCGCGATGAGATCAGCCATCTTCTCGTAGCGACGCTTGGGATCTTTGGCGAGTGCCTTCTGAATGACGTTGTCGATCCTGGGCGGTAGCCCCGATCTGAGCGAGCTCGCGCGATACGGCTCCTCACTCAGAATCGAGTGAATCATCGACTCGGTGCGCTCCCCCTTGAACGGCAGCCGGCCAGTGAGCATCTCGAACAACACCACGCCCAGAGCCCAGATGTCGGTTCTGTGATCGACGTTGTCGCTTCGAATCTGCTCGGGAGACATGTAAGCTGGCGTACCCAGCGTCGAGTTCGGTCGCGTGAGACCGGAATGGCGCGCGAGCTTCGCAAGTCCGAAATCGAGAATCTTCACGGTGTCCTTCTCGGTCACCATGATGTTGCCCGGCTTGATGTCGCGGTGAATGATCAATTCGTCGTGTGCGGCGGCGAGCCCTCGGGCGACCTGCAGCGCAATCGTCATTGCCTTGTCTGCCGGGAGTGGTCCTTTCTGAATGATGCTGTTGAGAGTCTCCCCCGGATAAAACGCCATCGCGATGAACATTTCGCCATCGCCGGTCTCGTCGATCTCGAAGATCGTGCAGATATTCGGATGGTCGAGCGACGAGGCTGCTCGGGCTTCCTGCATGAAGCGCTGGCGGACCGACTCGTCATCTCCGAGAGCATCCGAGAGAAACTTCAGTGCAACGCGACGTCCCAGTCGCCGGTCGGTCGCCTGGTACACGACTCCCATACCCCCCACCCCGAGTTTCTCTCCGAGATCGTAATGCGAGATCTGTCTGGACATCTGGTCAGGAGACTATAAGGCGGGAGTTGCAACGACACAATGCTCACTCCAACATCCTCGAACGCCGCTTCGACGGATCGATCATATACTTTGGCGTCTCCTGATGTACGCTCCCGACCTCTCCGGGGCGAGCCTCTGGCGAGCCGCGAGCTGGCGGGACTGAACATCCCGGACCGGGAGGGCGAGGCTCCTGCCGAGCCGCACGGTCACGAGATGGCGCAATGTCCCCATCACCGCGACGGCGACCGCGGATCGCCACGTGCCGGTTGGAAACCGGCGGAACGGCCGGTTGAAAACCGGCGCTACAAAGGGCGATCTCTGGCGAGCCGGCGATCCTCCAACCTCCAACCTCCAACCTCCAACCCTCTTCTTCACTCTTCACTCTTCACTCTTCACTCTTCTCTTCTCCCGGCTATACTTCCGATCGACACTTCACGACGGAGGACAACCATGCGCCAGGTCATTTTCGGAGCTTTGCTGACGCTCACGAGCCTCATCGCAGGCGCGTGCGCGACCCACGACCCGATCCCCGCCGCGTCCACTCCAGCCCCGGCACCCGAACCGGTGCGCTACACCGCGGAACAATTCTTCGCAACGACCAGCTACGCGATGGCAGCGTCCGACGGGATCGCCTTTTCACGGGATGGAGAGAACATTCTCATCAGCAATGACGCGAGCGGAGTATTCAACGCCTACCTCCTGCCGGTGGACGGCGGCGAGCCGGTGCCTTTGACGCGATCGGACGACGACGCCACGTTCGGCGCCAGCTTCTTCCCCGCGGACGACCGGGTGCTCTTCACCGCCGACCAGGGTGGCAACGAGCTCCACCACGTCTATGTTCGTGAGGCAGACGGCTCCGTGCGCGATCTCACACCGGGTGAACGGCTGAAGGCGAGCTTCCTCGGGTGGAGCGCGGACGGCCGGACCTTCTGGGTTTCGACCAACGAGCGAAATCCCCAGATGTTCGATGTCTACGCGTACGACGCCGATGATTACGAGCGTCGGATGATCTTCGAAAATGAAGGCTACTCAATCGGCGACATCTCGAGCGACGGCCAGCAGATCGCTCTGGTCAAGCGACACAGCAGTGCCGACAGCGACATCTATCTCGCGCGGACGGGCGATGAGAGCGAGCCGCGACTGATCACCGAGCACGACGGGAACGTCGCCTACTCAGTGCACGGATTCACGCCGGACGGGCGGTCTCTGATCTACGCGACGAACGAGACCAGCGAGTTCTCGGAAGCCTGGGCCTACGATCTGGCGACGGGCGAGAAACGCCGCGCCATTGCGGCCGACTGGGACGTGATGTACGTCCTGCGCTCGTCGTCCGGCCGTTACCGGGTCCACGCGCTCAACGAAGACGCCTCGACCAGGCTCACCATCATCGATACGACGACGGGCCGGCCCGTGCAACTGCGGGGCGTCCCGGAGGGCAACCTCGGCACCGTCCGGTTCAACCGCGACGAATCCGCGATCGCCTTCACGGTCGCCTCCGACACCTCTCCGAGCGACATATTCGTCGCCGATCTCGCCAGCGGAGCGGCGCGGCGGCTGACCAACGCCCTGAACCCGGCGATCGACGAAGATCAGCTCGTCGAGGCCACAGTTGCCCGTTTCCGCAGCTACGACGGCCTCGAAATCCCCGGCATTCTCTACCGCCCGCGTAAAGCGAGCGCGGCGAATCCGGTACCGGGCATCGTCCTCGTTCACGGTGGACCGGGAGGGCAGAGCCGGCGCGGGTACTCGCCGATGATCCAGCACCTCGTCAACAACGGATACGCGGTGTATGCGATCAACAATCGCGGCTCGTCCGGATACGGCAAGACCTTCTATCATCTCGACGATCGCAGACATGGCGACGTCGATCTGAAGGATGTGGTCGCCTCGCGCGACTGGCTCGCCTCGAAGGACTGGATCTCCGACCGGATTGCCGTGATGGGCGGCTCCTACGGCGGGTACATGACCGCGGCGGCGCTGGCGTTCCACCCGGAAGTCTTCGACGCCGGCGTCAACATCTTCGGTGTCACCAACTGGGTGCGTACACTCGAGTCGATCCCGGCGTGGTGGGGTGCCAATCGCGACGCGCTGTTCGATGAGATGGGGGATCCCGCGGTCGACGCCGAGCGGCACCGGACGATCTCGCCGCTGTTCCACGCGACGAGAATCCGCCGGCCGATGCTGGTCGTCCAGGGAGCGAACGATCCGCGCGTGCTTCAGGTGGAGAGCGACGAGATCGTCGCGGCGGTGCGGGCGAACGACGTGCCGGTCGAGTACGTTCTGTTCCCGGACGAAGGGCACGGCTTCCAGAAAAAGCAGAACCGGATCGAGGCGTCCGAAGCGTACCTGAGATTCCTCGACCAGCACCTGCGACGCTGAAACGCGCCCGGATCGTACCGCAGGCTTCGCCGACGAACGCAGGCTTCCAGCCCGCGCATGTAGCGCCGGTGCTCGTCTCTCCGATCAGCCCGCGTCAGCGGGCGACAGATCTTAGCCCCGGCTTCAGCCGGGGGACAGGAGCTCGTTCCCAAAAATCAGTCTCGAGCCCGCGTCAGCGGGCGACAGAGCACCGTCACGAACTTGCGCAATTTTCCCTACCACCACGCCTCAAACCTCCAACCATCTTCCTTTCACTCTTCACTCTTCACTCTTCACTCTTCCCACTGAGCTCCGCGAGCTTGCGCAACCGAACCCCGGGGTTGCTCTCGAACGCGTATTGCAGCCATCCCAGATGCCCCGCACCGTAGATGACGAGCACGCGCTCGTTCGGAGAGTCGACGAGCTGCACGATATTGCTGTAGATACGCATGTTGCGTCTGAACCAGTCGGAAACCAGATCGGCGCCGGCCCAGTCCCATGGTTCCCCGAGCTCCGCGAGCCGGAAATACGGGCCCACGTCCTCGGCGACCCGCTCGTCTGAATTCATGTAGAGCAGGGTCTCGAGGACCGTATGGGAGGCGAGATACGCGCTGAATGCCTCGACTCTCCCGCCCGTCTCTTCCTGCAATGCGTCGAGCTCGTCTGTTCTGCCGGTCGCCTGTGCGAACTTGACGAGACGGGGGAATGGGAACTCGCCGTCGACATCCACCGGGTATATGGTCTCGTGCCCGAGCTCCTTCGCGAGGCGGAAACCGAGTTGCTCGACCTCGTTTCGCGTGAGCTCGCGCTCACCGGCAACGTAGTCGGCGTACGCCTCCTGGACGGTGCCCCGGCTGAAACGGGCCTCCACCGCGATCTTCGTCGGCCGGAACTTCTCGAGCACGTCAATGACCTCCCTGATCTCGGCCTGACGCCTGGGCGAAAGCACGTCATCGGCCTCGGTGTTGAAGACGTCGCGTCCGGGATT
The DNA here is from genome assembly GCA_019347945.1 of Acidobacteriota bacterium. Taxonomy (NCBI): domain Bacteria; kingdom Pseudomonadati; phylum Acidobacteriota; species Acidobacteriota bacterium. The sequence goes on from JAHWKK010000018.1 coordinate 19,050, forward strand.
GTCCATGTGGTAGACACCGAGCACCAGCACCTCGGGTTTCTGTTCGGGTGCCGGTTGTGCGAAGAGAGAGAGTGAGACGAAAGCCGCCAGACCGATCGCGGCCATGGTGGCCGCAGGTCGCATTTCGAGGATTTTCTGCACCATGCACGCTCCTCCCTGGATCAGTATGGACAAAACTTTCATCCCTGCGCCGCATTCACCCCTTCACCTTCACTACGCCTGCCGCGCCGCCCAGTTACGACTTGCGCGCCTGCCGGGACGGCGAGCCTCTGGCGAGCCGCGGTCCTCGAACCTCAAACCTCCAACCTTTTACCATCACCGGGAGGGCGAGGCGCCTGCCGAGCCCGCGACCTCCAACCTCCAACCTCAAACCCTCTTCTTTCACTCTTCCCTCTTCACTCTTCACTCTTCTTTCGCCACCGTGCGCCCCTTCCCCTCCCGATCACCTCCAGCACTCCCTGGTCGCGAAGGCTCTGGAGCACGTTACGGATCGTCTCACGGCTGACGTCGGGGCACTCGGTCTCGATCTCGCTGATTCCGAACGGGATCATCTTTCGCTCGACTGCCTCACGGACCCGTTGCGACTTCGAGCCTTTGAATGATTCGACCGAGCCAACGCGCTCTTCGAAGATCGTGTACGCACGGTTCAGAACACCCCAGAAGTAATCATTCCACGGACGCCAGTCGTGTTTTCCCTCATGCCATGCCCGCGAGCTCATCTCCAGAGTCTCGTAGTACGACTCACGCGATTCCTCGAAAAGCCGCTCGAGGCTGACGTAGCGCCCCACGTCGTAGCCGGCGTGGTAGAGGAGAAGCAGCGTCAGAAGTCTGGCCACGCGACCGTTCCCGTCGCGGAACGGATGAATGCACAGAAAGTCGAGGACCGTCAGCGGAATCAGCACGAGAGGATCGTGAGCGCGAGCGAGCGCATCGCGATAGCGTCGAACCATCTCCTCCATCGTCTCGGGAGTCATCGCCGCGGCTACGGCTCGAAATCGAATCCGGGTAATCTCACCCCTCGGGTTCCGCTCGACGATCTCGTTGTCGACATTCTTCCATTTCCCCCCCTCCTCGGGAAGGTAGGAGTAAATCGTCTGGTGAAGCTGACGGATGATGTTCACGGAGAACGGCATGTCGCGCCGCGCCTGATGAATCAGCTCGAGCGCGTCGCGGTACCCCGCGATCTCCTGCTCGGAACGGTTGCGCGGCGTCGTGGAGTGCCCGACCAGCGCTTCGAGCCGCGCCTTCGGTGCCGTGATCCCCTCCAGGCGGTTGGATGAATCCGTCGACTCGACGATCGCAACAGTCCGCAGCGCCTCGAGCGTCTCCGGCCGCTGCTTCTCATACAGCTCCTGCTTTCCTCGGTATTCGCCGAGCGCACGAAGGGTCGACACCTGTGCCGGCGTGAAAGAGAGGTCCTGGAGATACCCGGGGCTGAGTGAGTGCATGGGGCTAAAAGTGGTATTTCTTTAGCCATAATACCACCTATCAGAAACGATTACCCTCTTTTCTGCTGCTGCGGCAAGTAGTTTCAGGAGAGAAAGTACCAACCTGTGAGGTCCCTTCGGTTTCCCCCACCCATCACCCCTCAGGGCAGGCTCCTCGCTTACCCGCCCGACCGCCCGCTCGGGATGACGTGGGAAAAGGAATAGCGAGTGTGAAAACTCTTCAGAGCACTCGAAACTCCATCCCGGCACTTGCATGAGCCGCCTGACCCGAAAGGTCCCGCAACCCGGGGTTGATCGATCGAACGAGAGCTTCCTTGCGTGAGCGCCGCCAGCCCTTGATTTGCTTTTCGCGTTCGATCGCCCGCCTGACGCTCGAATGGCACTCGAACCAGACGAGCTTCGAGACGCGATACCTTGCGGTGAACCCATCAGCCTCTCCGGCACGATGTTCAGCAAGCCGACGGCACAGATCGTTGGTGACGCCTGTATAGAGGGCCACCCCGCTTTCGCTCATCAGAATGTATACGATGAACATGCGTTGCATCCGACGACGATACCTCGGCGGTGTGTTGCTCTACAGTACGTAGAACGCACACTTCCGCCCTCGCATGCTCAAACCGACGTCATCCCGAGCGGGCGGGTGGTTGGGCAAGCGAGGGACGATACCGCGGCGGTGTGTTGCTCTACAGTACTCAGAACGCACACTTCCGCCCTCGCATACTCAAACCGACGTCATCCCGAGCGGGTGGGTGGTTGGGCAAGCGAGGAGCCTGCCCTGAGGGGTGATGGGTGGGGGAAACCGAAGGGACCTCGCAGGTTGGGACAGCCAGACCAGCGTAGCGCTGAGAAATTGCGACACTCGTCATCCTGCACGCCGGTTGAATGCAGAAATGACAACCGGAGCCCAGAACACTCCGGATCCGCATACTCAAACCGACGTCATCCCGAGCGGGTGGGTGGTTGGGCAAGCGAGGAGCCTGCCCTGAGGGGTGAGGGTGGGGGACACCGAAGGGACCTCGCAGGTTGGGACAGCCAGACCAGGCGTAGCCCTGAGAAATTGCGACAGTCGTCATCCTGCACGCCGGTTGAATGCAGAAAATGACAACCGGAGCCCAGAACACTCCAACCTCCAAGCTGCTAAAGTCTCGCAACGAACGCCATGTCCGACCCGAGAAACCCGGAAAAGCGCCCTCCTCGCGAAGAAGACCCTTACACCCCGGACGCGAAGGTCTCGCTCTCCCGGGTCGTCGGAGAGATGGGCGTGGTCAACGAACACATCACTCTCTATCTGAACCGCAGCACCGGCGAGACTTTCTTCGTCAGCGACGAAATCGACGTCGACGCGGAGGACTTCGATGACGACGAGCTTTCGTCACTGCCGGATTGGGAGCGGGAAACGATCGAGAAATCGAAAGAAGTTCTCGAAAGCGACGACTGGATCGAGCTCCCGAGTCAGTTCGATCTCGATGAGTATCGAGCGATGACGGAGTTCGCGCAAGGGCAGCACCCGGGCGTGAGCCGGACGCTCGGCGACGCCCTGCACGGCAGCGGCGCCTTCCGCCGTTTCAAGCGCGCGATCGACGAGTTCGGCGTGAGGGAGGAGTGGTTCGAGTTTCGGGAAGGATGGATCGCCGACGCGGTTCGCCGCGTTCTCGAGAGGCACCGAATCCCGTTCCGCCGCTAACGATGGTGAACCTCCGCTGCACAGCGAAGCTCGCGAAACGTCTGAAGCTCGGCAAGCTCGAAAAGGTTCCGTCGTCGGGCGAGCTCTTCGCCGAGTGGCACGCGAACGTGATCTGGGTGGATCGGAAGCCGCTCATTCTGGCGGTCGAGGATCGCACGAGGCTCCCGCTTCTCGTCAGGGCGCGCGATCTCGACCGGCTTCCTCAGCATCTGGCGGGCGCGCTGAGCGAGATCCTCGCAGAGATCGGAATCGAGCCTGAAGTCGCGGATGGCTATGCGTCGCAGCTGGCAAGCGGCGTCCGGTATAGCGCGTCGGTCGACAAGAGCGTGCTCGGGACGATCAATGACTGTGCGAACACGGTGAGCTATCACTACGCGGCTGGCAGCTCGCTGTTCGAGTGCATGAAACTTCTTTCCACCATGCCGATGGGCCCCCTCGGGTACAACTCCCCCGGCCCCGTCGTCCGAGCCGTGATCCGGTTCGATCCCACGGTGAACTGACAGGATCCCACCCAGGATCGCCACGCGCCGGCCGTAACGTGGGCTTCAGCCTGCCGTGTCACGGACGAAATGCGGGGCGCGGGACGCGGGACAAGCTTGCGCGATGAAACATTTCACCGGGAGGGCGAGGCTCCTGCCGAGCCGCACGGTCACGAGATGGCGCAATGTCTCCCATCACCGGGAGGGCGAGCCTCTGGCGAGCCGCGAGCTGGCGGAACCAAACATCCCCGACCGGGAGGGCGAAGCTCCTGCTGAGCCGCACCCTCGCCGGATGGCAGAAAGCTCGTTTTTAGTGCAAAGATCGAGAGTTTGACCGAAACAGAATGGTTTTAGGTGACATTCAGGTGGAACGCAACGGGGCGGCTCGGCAGGAGCCTCGCCCTCCCGGCAATCGCGGACATCGCGCAAGCTCGTGGCACTAGGCGGGCACGAGGCGGCCGTATCGCCGGCTTCCAGCCCGCACCAAACTTCACGCGCGACAGTGCGACCTCCCGGGTTCTCCACGCGACCCGGCCCGCCTTCGCCATCCCTTCACCCACGACCGGTTTAAACTTCCCTCATGCGCATCGCCTGGGCCACCGATGTCCATCTCGACTTTCTCGATCGCGATGGCCTGCGCCAGTTCGCGCATCGGCTGCTTGAGCCCGAGCCCGACGCGATCATCCTCTCGGGGGACATCAGCGTCGCACCTTCTCTCGTCGACCATCTCGAGATCGTTGCCGAAGCCATCAGACGCCCGGTCTACTTCGTTCTCGGCAATCACGACTTCTATCGCGATGGCATTTCAGAGGTCCGGAGCCGGATGCGCGAGCTCAGCGCTCGATCGAACTTACTCCGCTGGCTTCCCGCGGCTCAGGTCGTCCCCCTCGGGGATGGTGTCTGCCTGGCGGGAGTCGACGGCTGGGGGGATGGCCGGGCGGGACGTCCGTGGGACAGCGAGATCCTGCTGAATGATTTCTTTCTGATCCGGGAGTTGATTGGACTTTCGCGTGAAGATCTCGTCTCGCGGCTACGGGATCTCGGCGATCGCGAAGCCGGGCTCGCACGCGAGCTGCTGGGCGAGCTGCCCGGCGATGTCCGCGAAGTCGTGTTCGTGACGCACGTCCCTCCGTTCGTCGAAGCGTGCTGGCACGAGGGGGCGGTCAGCGGCGAGGATTGGCAGCCCTGGTTCACCTGTGTCGCGCTCGGCGGGGCACTGCTCGAGGTTTCCAGCCGCAACCCGGATCGCGAGTTCACGGTTTTGTGCGGCCACACGCACAGTTCCGGATTCGCACGGCTCGCGCCGAACCTTCGTGTCTACACCGGCGCCGCGGAATACGGCTCTCCGACGATTGCCGGGCTCATCGAAATTGAGCCGGACGGTGTAACGGTGACGACCCGAGCCTGAAGCCATACTGATTCGCAGGAAGCCTGCCGAGCATGTCGATGGAGCTGAGCAGCGGCTCGAGCTCATGCTCACGAAGGGCCGAGCTCAATAGCATCCGCATCGGGCGGCTGGAGATCTATCCCGGTTCTGAAATTACCCTTCCCTATCGCGCCGGTTGAAAATCCGATGCTTATCGTCATGCGGCCGCTTCAGAATATCCCATATCGGAGCATCAGTTCCTTCATCTTTCATCCTCTGAATTCGCCACGCTCCGAACGTACCGCAGGCTTCCAGCCTGCCGTGTCGCGGGCTTCCAGCCCCCGCTTCTCGACCACTCCCTGAAACCGGCACCCTTTCCAGACCGGCCGGGAGGGCGAGGCGCCTGCCGAGCCGCACCGTCACGAACCTTGCGCGATGTCCTCCGAGCGGCTTCGTGCTCTTTGGACTGCGGCGCACCCTGCGCCGCCTTCACCACGTCTCGAACTTGCGCGCCTGCCGTACCGCAGGCTTCCAGCCTGCCGTGTCGCGGGCTGCCAGCCCGCACAACCTCGGCCCTCCGCCGACATCCGTCGTCAGGCGGCGAAGGCGAGTTTCACCTGATCGACCTCGTGCTTCGCTCGGTCGGGCGAGACGATCGACTCGATGATGATCGGGGTGTCGGCGGGGATCAACTTTGCCACGCGCTCGAACGAGAGCCGCGTCAGATAGCCGATCGGCCTGTGCTCGCCAAACGTACCCACGTCGCTCACGTGCAACTGACGCAGTCTCGCCCCGAAGCGCCTCAACAACTCCAGACCGACGCCCATGGTGGGATCGATCTGGCGCGCATGCCCGGCGTCGAAGCAGAACCCGGCCTCGGGTAGCATCTCGAACAGACTCTCCATTTCGTCAGCCGTTCTGCCCGTGGTCTTGCGATATCCATGTTTTCCAGGCAGAGGCGCGAGCCGACCTCGACCCATCGCGATGGCTCTCGGATCAGGTCGGGATGGACCACGATCGGCCACTCGGCTGGGAACGAACGCAGCTTTTTGATCAGCCAGTCCTCGTCATGTTCGATCAGTTTGCTCGGTGCGTGGACCGATACGTACTGGTACCGTTCGATACGAAGCTGATCGAGGGCAGCGAGCAGCGGCTCGAGCTCGTGCTCTCGGAGAGCCGAAAGCTCCACGGCAGCGCAGGAGTCCGGCTGCAATTTGAGACCTTCACGGAAGTTCCCCTTCGCGAGGGCTCCCGTGGAAAATCCGATGTTTCTCGTCATGCGGCCGCCTCAGAATACCCCATATCGGAGCATCAGTTCCTTCAGCCTTTCATCTTCTGAATTCGCCACGCGCCCCCCGTACCTCCGGCTTCCAGTCTGCCGTGTCGCGGGCTTCCAGCCCGCCCGATCATTCACCCTGATCCCAACCCTCAGTGCTCCAGGCCCCACGGGCAGTCTTGCCGCTCGCGGCGGCGGCGAGTACCGGAGTCAGGAATGTCCTCAGCCGCGCGCCGACGGATTCAAAGTCCAATATCTCAACTGCACCGATCTTTTTCAGAAAGGCCACCCATTGCTGCCTCTTGCGAACATCCGAGAAGAATTCAGGCGACAGCCCGACTGGCTCGTCGAGAGGAAGATCGGTTCGTCGCCGCGCGAATGTTTTCTTTACCGCCTCCTGCAGGACGCCTAAGTCGAACTTCACGTCTGATGAGAGAGTGTAGAGATCGAAGAAATCCTTCATCCGGCTGTTCCCCATTCCCAGATGAACGATGGCGTGAAGCTTCTCCGCCACGATCGTCTCGGTCGGGTAGACCTGCAGCTGCGGAGATTCCATGTCCAGCAACGTCGGAAAACTCACTACCTCCGGCCCAGGCGTGATGACGTCGCCAACGCCGATGTCGACCTGGAGACGGATCAGCGCGCTGTCGAGATGCGCCGAGAAACGAGCCCTCACTCCCTTATATTCGTCCGCGCTGCGTATCACCTCTGCGCTGATCGAGCTCCTGTCGAATCGAAGGCCATCGTCTGGGACCTGAGCTTCACAGACCTCTCCGAGTATTCGGCTAACGTCCTCCGGTGCCAGTTCTCCATAGCCGAGAAAATCCAGATCGCGCGTCGTGCGATGGAGCTCCTCCACCCAGAGCGAGAGAACCATCGCACCCTTCAGTACAAGCCTCTCACGATAGGCCGATTTGCTCAGCCGAAACAGAAATCGCTCCCGCCCGTAGAGCGAGAGGACGTAGTCGTACGACTCATTTCGTTCGGCGGCGATCCTGGAAATGCGCTCACGTACCGAGGCTGCAACGTTCCGCAGAGGACGTTTCAATGAGTCAGTGCCTCCATGTAAGGCCGTATCACGGTTGCAACCCGGCAGATCCTGGCAAATCGCCAAATCTCATCCATGGTGAACCGCCGGTCGTTCCAGCCTTCCGACAGAGCGGCGATGGCTACGTCGAGCCCGACTCTGCTCCGAAATTTGAAGCAATCCGCGACCGTGCGGGCGGGAGAAGTGACCTGAATCGTCACACCCTCGTGCTCATGTCGCTCGACTCCGTCTCGAAGAAGATCAGGCGAAAGTCGAACGAGATTGATCGGCGGCTGACCCTGACGTGGAGCCCGATCCTTGAGACCGATCCCCAGCCACACTTCGTGCGGCATCTCCGTCGTGAGGCCGTGGTATGCCAGTGCGGAAAGGAGACAGATGACGCCTTGAGAAACCCGGCCTGACACAATCAGCAGATCGCGATGAGGGGACTTCGCCACTTCGTTGCTGATGTAAATCCCCCGGGCGACACGATGAAGCTTCTCCTGCCTTGCGAGCCGGTGAAGTGTCTCTCGAGCATATCCACGGTCCGTGAGCTCCTTGCTCGTGACGACGCCCCGCCGCGCGATGTACTGGCTCAGTTCAGGTTTTGACTTCATGTGACAATCCGTCGGACATTATCGCCAATGTCAGACGTTTTGTCACGTCCATCCCGGCCCTGTTCCTTAGACCGTTACCGAAAAGGAAGCTCCCTGGACTGCGGCGCACCCCTGCGCCGCTTTCGCATCAATAGACGTCCCGGCCAGTGAGCACATACTCCAGACGATCACACGACGTGGCGAGCGTCTCCACATACACCGACCACTCATCCTCCGTCAGCCCGGCTGCAGGGACGAAGGCTTCGCCGATGATTCTCCCGCGACGATCGACCGTGAACCCGATCAGCTCGCGAAACCGATTCGCCTCCCACAGACGCAGATCGAGGTCGTCAATCTCTCTCGCTACCCGAGGCGGCACCACGACAGACCAGATCCTCAGGTGGTCCTCTTCGCGCTCGACGTGAACGACCTGGTTCCGCTGATCACCTGTCTCGCACGAGATCTTCGATCCAGGCGGAAGACGAAATGGTGCATTACCGCTCAACGAACGCCTCCCTTCCGAGATCCTCGCGAAACGTCTCGAGCGTCTCGTCCCGATCGAGCAGAACATGCTCGAGCTCGTCCGCGGCACGGGCAACACTCGCGATCAGCCACCGCACCCTCTCCGCGTCACTCGCTGGATCCCCCAACAGCACGTCGCCCTCTGCCGTCAGATCGTACTTCCGGAATCTGTTGTCGAAGACCGCACCGATTCTCACGGGAGAGCGCGCAGCATGCTCCGTGATCGTGAGCGCCTCCTCCCGTCGATCCACCATTCCGATCGGACTGACGCAACGTACGTTCGGCCGGCCGTGAATCGAATGAAGGAGGAGCGTGAACGGCTGCTGCCTGTCGCCCAGCGGGAAGACACCCACCATCGCGTTCGTCCCTCCGCCCGGTTCCCACCGAATCTCCATGCCGCTCGAGGACTCCTGTAGCTTCGCAAATCGCTCCCGCAGCAGTCCGGCCATCCGCTCGTCCACAGCCGGCTTCTTTCTGGTTCCTCTCACGAAGTCGTCGCGTACGGGAAAGGCACTCTCCAGCGGCTCCGACTGCAGCCGTCTCGTCCTCGGTGCCCGATGAATCTCTCTCGCGATGTTGATTTGGCGCTCATCACGCTCCTCGTTCGATGCCAGGCTCTGATGCATCAGCTCGATGAAGCTCTCCATCCGCTCGAGCACCCGGTTCACTTGGAGCCGCTCGACCGAATCGAGCAGGTGAGGGAAGTAGACCTGAAGAAGCTCCTCCCCCTCCGGCTTCCTGTCGAGCACCGTCAGTCGCCTCTCCGTCTGAGAGCTCACCCGGTCGATGCGCCCGATCCGTTGTTCCATCGAAGACGGCATCCAGGAGATCCCATAGTGATAAACACTCGAGCAGAACGGATGCAGATCCTCTCCTTCCTGGAGCAGATCCGTCGATATCAGGACGAATGGGTAACCCGGTAATCTGAACTGCCGGACCATCGTCTGATTCACACTGCCGAACATCCCGCCAATCGGCTGCTGCTCTCTCAGGAGCCGGCCGAACTCCGTCCCCGCCTTCTGAAGCGCTGCCTCCCAGGCATCCGGAAGATTCACGTCCAGGATCAGATCGAAATTTGCGGCAGCTTCCGCGAGCTCCTGGTATGCCCTGAACCGCCCCTCACCCTTCTGCCGTTCGAGCAGGTCCAGAAACTCGACGATCAACGACTCTTCATCATCTTCGGAAGATGCTTCCCTCGTCCCCAGCTCGAGATTGCGCAATCGATTCGCGACGAGCACGTAGAGATCTATGAGCGGGTGTCCCAACCTCACCATCGACGCCAGCAGTTCCCGTCGCAGTTCCTCGCGTCGAAACGTCTTGACGAATGTGTCCCGCTTTTCTTCCGGCCAGAGATCCTGCCGAAGCGCCGTTCGTTCTCGCAGTTCGGTAAAGAAGGTTCTGGTCTCGAGCCACGAACCGAGCGAGGGCACCTCCTTCGTTCCTTCCAGGTCCCGCCCGGTCGAATACTGCTCGAGCAGAATTGTCGCGGCATCATCCCGCAGCTCATCGCTGTGAGCCAGAAGCTCGAGTGCAGCAGCCTGAAAGGCGTGGAACAGATTCGAGCGACTCTGCTTCTTCACGCTGGGGAGACGTCGCGCAGCAAATCGCCCGAGCGACGGCTCGAGATCCTCAGGATTGAGCCCCACCTCTCGGGTCAGCGCCTGCATCACATTTCCAGGACTGACCCCGAGCAGGCGGGCGACGTAGTTGTCCTCGAAGAAGGTCGAGTAGAAGCCGCCGGCCTGGCTCAGCCGTCGAGAGAGCGTGGCCCCGCTGAAAACCTCACCCGGTCCTCCTCCCCGGAAGAACCAGGCGAAGAAAGTGTCATGGCCTCCACGATCGACTTCCTTGCCCTCTGCAGGCGGAAGCTCATTCTCGAGCTCCAGTGGAATCTCTGCAGGACTGGTCAGTCGATCGTGCCTTCGCTGCTCGCGATAATTCTCAAACACGTGCCCAATGCGCTCCCGTAATTCCTTATCCAGCTCATCCATCAGCCGCTCGAAGAGCCACGAGTCGTAACGCTCTTCCAGCTTGCGCTCGAGCTCACTCACCGAAGCGGTTCGCCGGACGAAAACCAATGCTTTTCTTCCCGTGTCGAAGGAGCCTGCCAGCTCGTCCACGAGCGCATCCATCTTCGGATGCGGCAGCTCTTCTCCAAATTTTCTCCGGTAACTGGCAGCCATACGGTTCACGATGCCCACGTCGATCCCGGCACGCTCTTCCGGATTTTCAGTCTGTTCCGCATCATCGAACGTCGACTCGGCACCAGACTCGAGTGCGCGGCTGGCGGTCTGAAAGAAACTCTCGAACGATGCGAGCATCCCGATCTGAAAGGAGTTGTTGAATTTCTCGCTGCCGATCAGTTCGTTCACCTTCTTCTGCATCAGCGCGACGACCAGTCGCTGACGGTCGTCCGGGACTCCGAGTGGATCGTCGTGCGTCTCGACCCCACCCTGCTCCCACGAGCGCCGGTAGAGGTTCTTGGTGTATCGGTTGCCGCCGGTCTGGATACTCGTGACTCTCCGGACCAGAAACTCAGCGGTAGCACGCTTCTGCGCCTCGCTCGTCGCGTTCCTGTCGGCCAGTTCCGGCGCCAGACTTCCGAAGCCGAACAGATCGAGCTGATTCCACAGTTGGCGGTAGTCATCCTCGAGGGGAGTGGCGGAGAGAAACAGGACACGTCGAGCTCGTCTGCCATAGCCGGGGAAATCGCGCGGATCCGTTTCCTCATCGAGCCCCATCACCAGACGAAGCAATTCGTTTCGCTGCGACTTAGATGCTCGCCCATGCTTTAGGACGTGCGCCTCGTCGACGATTACCAGGTCGAATGGAGGAATCGCCCGGTTGATTGCACGGGCGTAATTTCTCCTGAAGGAATCATGACTCCGGAGATCGAGCAAATGCCGGTCGAGCGACGGCAGGAGCTTCAGGAGCTCGTCTCGTTTCCGCCGCCCGGTTTCCTCTCCGCCCCCGATTCCCATGCTGAAGCTGGTCATCCTCGTGAAAAAGTCGCGGTCGGGATCGAGCATCGTCTCGCGCGCCAGCTCGTAGAGATTTCTGCAGAAGACAGGCGGACGGGCAGGCGCGCCATGAATCGCCTTCACCCGAAGATCCGGATACGTCACGCGGCTCTTCACGAAGGTCTTCAACTCCCTGATCCACTTCTGCTGAATGTTCTCGCGCGGAGCGATGACGAGCATCCTGAACTCGGGATTGAAGTGGCGGAACAGGGCAAACGCCCCCAGGGCGACGTACGTCTTGCCCATCCCGACCTCGTCAGCGAGGTAAGCCACCCGCTGCTTCGCGAGCAGGTTGTGGATTGCGACGGCGCCACGCAACTGCTCCTCGGCGGCCGCGTCGCTGATACGCCCGCGGAAATCCAGCAACTGCCGCGCGCAATCGAGGCTGACGGTTGGGTCGCTCACGCGCCCACTCGGTCAAGAAACTGCCGCTCGAACCAGTCGATGAATGCTCTGCTCTCTGAAGCTTTACCGAGCGTGAGCGACGACCTCAACTTACGGACCCGCTTCAGGTCGTTCTCCAGTGCCACCACATTGCCGCGACGGCTTCGACAGAATTCGCGCTGCTCCTTTTTCAGCCGTTTGAGAAGCTGCATTGCGCAAAGCAGCATGACGTAGCGATTCACCGCGTCGCCCTCCTCCTCGGCGATCACCTTGCCCACGAGGTGAGCCAGCGAGTCGAATGAGCGGCCGAAAAGTCGTCCCACCGCTTCCTTCTCCCGCCCTTCCTCCAGAGCATCGAAGACCGCGCGCTCCAGATTGCCGAACGAGTGATAGATGCCCGCGAACTTGTCGAAGAACGTCTCGGTCTCCTGCGACTTCGTCTTCGAAGCGAGCCAGCGGATCGCTTCGGCGTCATCGACGTCGAACGCGCGTGCCTCCAGGAACTGCTTTCTCTGCTCGGAACTGAGGAGTGACCAGTACCGAAGGATCTCGGTGACCGTTAGCCTTGCCATCAGAGATGGCTTCTGCGTCATCTCCTCTTCCTCGACCAGAATCGTGGCCGGGCTTTCTCCCTCGATCTCGACTCGAAGAAAAGAGGTGCTCTGCAGTACAGCCTCCAGTTTCGCCGCCTGGTCGTCGTCCAGAGGACTCCACTCCCTTGACGGAAGCGGGGCAATGGTAAAGAGATCGACGCCGTTCGCCGATAGCTTCAGCTCGGGAGAACCGGAGGAAGCATCCCAGTAGACGGAGGCCGCACCGCGATTCCAGTCATAGCGAACCGACAGATTTCTCCCCCGCCCTACGTCCTCCTCATCGAGCTCGCTCTCGGGGAGGAAGACCTCCTCCTCCTGCTCGTCGGGTTGCAGCCACCAGTCCGGGCGCCTCTTCACCTCCGGCTCGAGCAGGAAGCCGGTCTCGAAATTACTTTCGCCTGTGAATGCCGCGTTCGTCAGATTTGCCGAACCGATGAACAACGCCTCGTAGCGTCCCCGGGGATCGAAAAACCGATAAACCTTCGCGTGCAGCCGTCGCGGAGGTGCTCCCGGAGATTGCTTCATCACCTCGTCCGGCAGGGAGCTCCAGACGAGCCCAAGCTCCCGGATCCGTTCGTAATAGACCGGCCCGCACAGTGCCTCACCGGCGATCCCGCGTGGCAGGGCGATCTTCGTCTCGACTGGATCGAATGCGTCGACGAGCTCCTCGACAGGCCCCGCGGACTCCTGCTCGTCGAAATACGGAGAGATGATCTCCAGGCGACAACCCTCGAGCTGCCGTCGGGTGTGAGCCTTCAGAAAATCGACGAGCCGTTCGCCGCCGCGATACAGCCTCGTCTGCAGAGGCTGACTCGGCCGTTGCCGCGCCTGCGAAAGACCGAGCACGAAACTTCGTATTGCGTCCAGTCCCTGGTGCTCCGTTTGCTGTCGCGCATCGCGCTTGACGCGGCGGATCAGGTCGAGGAGGTCATCTCTGAAACTGCATTCTTCTCGCTCGGCAACTTCCTCGAAATGTGCTACTTCGACGTTCTCCCACCAGCCGGCGCGGGTGAGATTCGCGGAGAGCGTGCCGAGGATCAGAGACCGTGCCGGAGCGGCAGCCCCTGATCCGTTCTTTGTGGTTCCCTCTCCGTCCTCCGTCTTCTCGACCAGCAGAAGAACATTCTTCGGATGGAAGAAGCCGGTCGATCGTGACACGGGGATGCGGCGGGTATCAAGCTGAGCAGACTGCGATCCCGCCTCCAGTCCCCGGCGATCGTAATAAATGGCGACATCATCAACAGTCCGGAGCGTATGCTCGAGATTCAGCAGACGGATCTTCGGTACATGGCTGAGAGATTCGTCGAAGAGAACCGGCAGGACTTCCTGCTCGAAGAAGCCGGGATCGAAGCGGAACGTGAGGAAGACGGCGGTCTGGACTTTTCTGGCACCGATCGCGTCACGCAGGGCGTCCGAGAGAACCTTTGTCTCGATCGTGCCGCCGTTCTTCCGGCGTTTGGCCATCAGTCCAGCTCCCTTACGATCTTGTTCAGTGCGTTGATGAAGTAGGTGCTTCGCCACGTATGCCGCAGCTCCGATCCTCGAGAGAGCTCTCCCGCCTCGTCTGGCTGCCGCACGCGCAGTCGTCCACTCGACAGCTCGACCCACGGAGCCGATTGGTTGCGGTTCTGCATCACGGCCGCGTTCAGCTCGATCAACTGATGGATCAGCTTCTCCCACGCTCCGTCGCGTAAAGAATCCGAGATGCCGAACCATCTGTCGGTCAGTCCCTCGTCACGCAGCGCCTCGACGAAGTCCCGGCGGAGGACACGCACGGAGTCGGGCTCGACGATACGTAATCCGCTTTTCCTCCAGTTGCTCTCGATCTTCCGCGCGACGTCGGCAACAGCCTGGTTGTTCTGGGTCTGGAGAAAAGAGAATGCGGAGGTCGCCGGAACAATCAGATGCTCGACCACCTCGATCTGGCCCAGACGTCGCGCCAGGTCATCGCATCCGCGCTTCTCCGCGCCACGACGCACTTGCTCGAATTGCTCGAAGTCGAACTCGGGAGCATCGAGCTCCCCGATCAGTGTGGCGAGTTGTTTCTGGAGTCCCCTCGTCGGATCCTCCGCACCTCCCCATGCGAGATGCTCCCGGTACACTCCCCTTTCTCCCGGGGAGAGCGTCGGCCCCAGCATGTTCGCAAGCCCCTTCGCCAGATCATGATCACGACCGTGAAGGTCGAACCGGAACTGCGGGCGGGAGAGCCGGCTCACGAGTTGAGCACGCAACGCCGGGGTCATCCGCGGGAGCGTGTCCTTTTCCAGCAGATCGATCCCTTCCGCCGAAGGCCTCGGAGCATTCGGATCGAGCAGTCCGCTCGACCGGGAGGTTCTCGTGTAGAGTCCCCACAGCCCGTACACCTTCATGTTCGACAGAATCTGATCTTCGGAGCGGACCGAGATCATCAGTGGCTTCCGCCCGCTCGTCCTTGTCGCGACCCTCCGGTAGCCCCGAATCGCACGGTCGTCGTTGATGGCGTAGCGGGTGTAACCGGCCATCTCTTCGAACTTCAGAAAGATCTCGAGCTCGGTCTCCCCATTGTCTCGAGACCGCTCCATGATCTGGTCAGCGAAGTAGTACCCGAGAAGCGTCGTCGTGAAGCTGCGAACGTTGTCGGTGACCGTGGTGAGATTACCGACGACGTTGCGCCCGAACCGCGACCAGAGCGGCACCACACCGAGGGGATCTCTCGATCCCTTTACTCTCGCCCGCTCGTCCAGCTCCGTCAGAAACATGTAAACGTGAATCTAGCAGAACGACAGACGCAGAAGTTCATGCGCGAACCGACCAAAACAGGAACCTTGCCCTGAGAGTCATGGTCTTTGGACTGCGGCGCACCCTTGCGCCGCTTTGAAGACTGCCGTGCATCCCTGCGCCGCTCTCACCCATCACCCTGATTCGCCATGCGCCGCCCGTACCGCAGGCTTCCAGCCTGCCGTAGCGCAGGCTTCCAGCCTGCCGTGTCGCGGGCGTCCCGCCCGCGCATGTAGCGCCGGTTTCATTAGCCTGCCCTGAGCGAGCGCAGCGAGCCGAAGGGGCACGTTGCGATCCGCCATCCTTGGACTGCGGCGCACCCTTGCGCCGCCTTGGACTGCGGCGCACCCCTGCGCCGCTTTCACATAGGGCTTTTCTCGTAAGGATCGAATCGAAGATGACCAGGTCGCCCTGCCCGACTCCCCTAAGCCCTGATCACCAGACAAGACCTGGCGAGAAGCTCCGGATCCTTAGACCAGCCCGTCCGCAGCATCGCCGCACCGACGAGCGAGACGACGTCGACCTCCCGGATCGCGTTCGCTGCGTCCGGATGGGGCAGCGCTCGAATGAATGCGTCTACCGCGATTGCCGCGTCGCCCTCGTGGGTGTCCGCCTTCGCGTCCCGTGACACGAAGGCTTCCCAGAGGAACAGCCCGGTCTCGCTCTCCCGAAACTCCGTCCACGACAGGAACGCATCGACCCTGGGGCCGATCCGCTGCCGGATCGCGCGTAGTGCCCAGCTGACCTGGACGATGCCGGTGGCCAGCGCGCCCGAACCCGCGCCCGCGCACCATGCCCGGTTGCCCTCGCCGTTCCGGGCCCGGTTGAGCATCATCGGATCGTCACGCAATGGAATGAACAGCGGACATTCGAAACCGAGCGCAACCTTACGCTCTCGATCGAGCGCCTCCGCCACCGCGCCGGCCATCGCGCCGATCGATCCGTGCTCGACCTCACGCACGGAATCGCTCTCGATGTCGCGGATGGCCCATCCGAAATTGCCGGCCTTAACCGACCCGACGTCCGCACAGACGACCGTGAGCTTCATCCTGAAGATTGTCTCATTCTCGTCAGCGCCAGCAGGGGAGTACCGCGTCGAAGGCGTGGAAAACTGTCACAACGTTTCATGTCCCCAGGACGGATCTTCCTTCCGGCCCGCGAAAGCGGAAGCCTGCGGTGCGTAGCCCGAAGGGCGAGGGGCGGGCGCGACGGTTGCCCGGAGCAGTCGAACGCGCTCGTGATCCCGTAATCACCGTGGCCGGGAGGACGTCGCGATGGTCCTAAACGCTATGCCGCCCCTTGCCCAACCCCTCGACGGTTTTCTTTGTCATCCCCGAAACGCGGCCGAGTTTCGTGCTATCATCAGCCCACAATTTAGATGTGAATTCAGGAGGTTGCCCTTGCGGCTCTCGCGTGTTACTGCATATCGCTCCCGTTGGCCGTGCTCTGCGCTCAGCCCTCCGTCGCGAAGGACCAGTCTGCATTCGGCTCTGCCAAGCTCACACATGGACCCGGGCATGGAGATCCCTTCGATTTCGAGCCGGCTGTATCACCGAGCCACTTCCTTGCGACATCCCGTTTTTCTGCCGGCCCAAGCTCCCCACACGGCCCGCGATCCAGGCCTGGTGGGACGATGGAGACGCGTGCAATAAAGAGGACGATCGCGAGAAGTTCATGCGGTCGGCTGATGCTAGTTCAACATGGAGGTTAACAAATGCGATACATATTACCAGCGCTGATGATTCTCCTGTTGCTTGTAGGATGCGACGTTGAGCAAACCGGAGAGGACTCATACGAAGTGGAAGCAGAACAGGAGGAAGTACCTCCCGATCCAGGCGAGGATCCTCCAGAGGAATTACCGAATCCTGATCCCCCAAAGAATCCGCCTGAAGAATCGACTCCCCCACCTCAATAGGTGGTATCCATGGAAGGCCATCCCACACTGAAATCCGGTCTAGCGTCTACTCTTGTTGCAGTGCTAATCACAGGTGGACTCGGCGGCTGGATCACACAGTGCTACCAGGATAGGGCGGCAAAAGCCGAATTCGAACGCCAAATCCTGGGGCAGGAACACGAGCTGAACAAAATCTGGCTGCAGAAGCGAGGTGACGAGGCGCTAGACTCCAGAAAGAAGTACCTGGACGCTCGACAACTGTTCGTGGAGCAGATCTTCGAAGAAATAGCGTCGACCGTACTCGCCACAGATCAAATCATCGATGTAACCACGGAACGCTGGAAGTTGGCGGGGCTCACGGGGCACGTGCTGGAGGAGAAACGAACGAGACGTAAAGCGTTAGTCGACGAGTTCAACAACGCAGAAACAACATGGCGCATGAATCTCGGAAAGAATGGAATCAAGGTCATCTACTTTTCTACAGGGGCTCCCGGCATTTCCGACCGGTGGTCCGACCTCTCCGGGTCACTCGACGTCTTGCTGGAGTGCGCGAACACTACCTACACTCAATGGAATACCGCTGTGGTTCAGAGAGCATCCTACAAGTACACTGCTGACGCCTGCAGGAGCGAAAAACTCGCGGTGACTGCAGCATCCGACGAGCTGGCACATGTCATGATGTCGGATGTCAACTATGGGTGGGTCGGATGGGAGAGTCCGCAGAGAATGAGGCAAGAGCTGGGAATCGCTGTTTCCTCCGAGTAGACGTAAGGAGGTCAGGAGTTCCCACAGTCGGCTGACGGATCGCGCGTAGTGCCCAGCTGACCTGGACGAGGCCGGTGGCCAGCGCGCCCGAACCTCCACCCTGCCCGGTTGCCCTCGCCGTTCCGGGCCCGGTTGAGCATCATCGGATCGTCCCGCAACGGAATGAATAGCGGACATTCGAAACCGAGCGCGACCTTATTCTGGCCCCCCTTCTCGTGAAGCTCACCCGATTGCACATCGAGTGCGACGTCGCCACGCCTCCTCAACCTCAGCGCTCCCTTAACTCTCAGTCTCCTCTCGTACGGCCGCTTCTTTACTACGGGTTCCCCTGTCCCATACAGCCACCAAACCATACGCGACCATCGCGAACATCCCCAAAAAGAATCCAACCACCTGAAGACAAGCCATTACTCGAGCATTATCAAGAATGCCGGTTGGCGGCGTTTCTCCAGCCAACGCGCCAGTTAGTGCCATCAAATGTAACACACCGCCGCCGATTGAGAAAAGAAGGAAAATCCACACGCTTACAAGCAAAGCGTTACGAGCCGGTGATGAGGTTACGAATTCTTTAGTGAATGTAACACTGAGCGCTATGATACCGGTGGATAGCGTCAACAGTTGTTTCGTAAGTTCTTGAGCAAACTGGTACGCTGCGAGCACCGATGAATCCATGACGACTCCTTCATCTGCATATGGGGTAGAGTGGGCACAGCTTGAGAGCTGCTTTCACATTTTCCTCGGTAACATGTTCGGACCTAAGGTCTTGCTGAGCTTCGTTCGAAATCGCCTCAGCGAAACTCCTTATATTTTGTAACGCCTCCCGTCGCCGTTGACGTGGAACAGGATCGATATCCAGCCTTTCAATCTCGTTCTTCGCATCGGCAGAGAGACGGAGGCCAAAATCCTCCTCTAGGCTGTGAATTATGTCCTGCTTCACCTGACTTGCCGATAAGC
This sequence comes from Acidobacteriota bacterium, assembly GCA_019347945.1. Lineage (NCBI taxonomy): Bacteria > Pseudomonadati > Acidobacteriota > Acidobacteriota bacterium. The sequence goes on from JAHWKK010000018.1 coordinate 37,815, forward strand.
CGGCTTCCATCACTGCAGCGTCTACATGTCCAATCGGCTGACTATTACTAGCGCAACTAAGCACGGTGCAGAAAGCTAAGAACCAAACAGAAATGGCACGGGACATCCAAGACCTCCAAACAGATAGCTGCCGCTCTCTCATAATGGGCTCCTTTAAAATCCATTCTTGTCCAAATTAGGTTCTGAGTCCCGGACGCGACGGGTTCAGAACTACAAACCCCCGATCAGGCTCAGAAACCCTCCTCCGCTACTGAGTGCAGCGCGGCGAACGGCTCGTCGCGGCCGGCGCCGAACAGCAGGGCGCGGAGCGGGTCGGCGGCGGCATCCTGCACAAACGTGGTCGTACTCGCCTCGCGCTCGGCGTTGCCGATGCTCTTGCTGATTCGATATTTGATCTCAGGGATCGTCAGGTCGATGATGAGAGTCGAGCCGCCGCGAAAGCGCGGCAGCCGCGTTTCGTCGCCGTCCACCGCACCGATTTTCCTCGACTGGGTCAGCATCATGACCACCTGAGGCACGTGCTTCCCTTCGGAGGTCAGCCGCATCGACGAACGGAGCGCGTGCACCTCGAAACGGTCTGCGACTGGATCGAAGTCGAGCCCAAGCTCACTCGCAAAAGCCGGGATCTTTCTGAAAGTTTCCTGAAGCGCCCCGTGAAGCCTTCCTCGCTCGGTGTATGTGTACTCGAACAACTCCTGACGGTCACGGATGTAGAGCGCACGATCGGCGTACTTCTTGAGCGACTTGACCAAATTGCGAATCTCGCTCAGTTCCTTCTTGCTGAACTTCGACCGATCGATCCCTCCCTTCCACCGTAGCGTGTCAACCGAGAGCGTGCGCGGCGCGTCGCCATCGGCGCGCGCGGCGTTGTGCGGGTAAATGCCGCGGCGACGGAACGCCTCGACGAACGCGACACGATATTCGTGCCCGTTACCGACTAGGTCCGCGTCGGCGGTGATCAGCGCGCGGAGGTACTCGAAGAACGTGACGTCCATCGGTGGCAGATAGTCGAGCGCGCGGATGCACATCTCGAGGACGTGGCTCGCTGCTTTCGTCGCCTCGCTCGTGAGCCGACGAACGAGATCGGGATGGATCGCGCCTGTGGGCAGCACGCCGGTTCCGCCGGTGTAGATGCGGAAGAGATCGGCAGTACGAAGTTTGTAGATCGCGAGGAAGGCGTCGAAGACCGCGGCGACGAGGATTGCGCCGCGCGCGTGTGGCGAGCGGACTTTCTGCAGCTCGGCAGGATCGGCGATGTTACGTTTCCAGACGCCGTCCTCGATGCGGCCGATCGCGCTCCGAAGCGCGCCGCGGCCGCCCATCGCCTGCCCGAACTGCACGGCGAGCATGCCGAGCATCGACTCCGACTCAATGTCGCCGCGCGTTCTCGCGATCTCGCTTTCGAGCACTTCCTCGATCATGAAGTGCTGGAGCAGCGCGACCATGTCTGCGAACGCTTCGTGAAACGCTAGAACGTCGGGGTTCGTCGCCTCAGTGAAGCGGCGGTGCATGCCGTCGAGGATGGCGTGCGTCGTCTCGTGCGCGATGATGTCGTGCGAGAGGCAGGTGTAGACACGGCTTCCCGGCATGTGCTCGCCGGGATGGTCGGCCTGCGCCTCGAAGTAGCCGAACTTCAGCGACACCTCGGTCGGGCTGTAGAACGCGTTAGCCTGCCGCAGCGCATGCGGACGGATCGTGAGTCGCGGGATGGGCTGGCTGTCGTCGTACTCGTCCTGGGGGTTCGGCTTCGGACGCCAGAGCACCGGTCGGCCGAGTGCCTTTTCGAAGTGGGTGATGGTCTTCATCGAGACGGCGTAGACCATCTGCTGATGAAACTGGGCGTTGCCTTCCGCCGGCGCCCAGCCGTCCTGCGCGAGGAGCGCTGGAGCGTTCAGATCGACCGGATCGTACCGCTGCCCCTTGGGATCGACGTCGTCGAATTCCAGATACTCGCCGCGGCCATTCTCGAACGTCTCCCACGGCACACGGAGCGTGACTTCGTTGATCGAGGCGGTCGCGAGGCGGGTAGAAAGGCTCGGATCGACGGCATAGACGCGGAGGCGGCGCTGTAAGGGCACCCGCGGCTGGGCCTGCTGGTCGCACGCGCGCAGCACGGGCGGCAGTACGTCGTTCGGCGGCGCTGGCGCGCCGCCCGCGCCCGCGGGATACCGCGAAGCGATCTGCATCCGGAGCGCTCGCGACGCTTCTTTGTCCTCGATGATGATCTCCATCACCTTGCGCAGCTTCTCGCCTTCGAGGCGCGACAAATTCTCCGGATCGGGGACGACGTCCTGAAGATCTTCGTTCATCAGCCAGCGCTGCGCGAGCTCGAGATTGAACATCTCCTCGCGTCGAGTCGGCTCGACGATTCCAAGGCCGGTGAGGAGGCGGAGGAATGCGAACGAATTCGTCGACTTCTTACTTATCTTCAATGCGGCGAAGTCGGGCGTGGCCGTGAGCGCGTCGAGAGCGCGGACGACGCCGTTGCCGAAATGCTCAGCGTCGGTATTCGCCGCGGTCGAGAAGAGGGCTCTCCGCACCGCCTCGACCCGGCGCCAGTCGCGGGGTAACATCTTCTTGTACTTTTCGATCCAGAGAGCTGCAGCGGCGGCGACCTGCGGCGTCGCGGACGACGTCCCCTCACCGTTGAGCCGCACGATGTCGTCGCAGCCGAATCGTGCCCACGGGATGTTCGGTGTGTATGCGGCAAGGGCTGTCTTCATTGCCGAGGCGGGACCGAACGATCCCTCGAGCGCATTTTTAAGGTTCTTGTACGGCCTCCCATCGGACATCGCGCCGACCACGGCGATCACGCGCGGATAACGCGCCGGATAAACGAGCACCCGCGGCGGTGCCGGCCGCGTACGGTTTCCGCCCGCGGCGCAGAATACGATTCCAGCGTCGTAGACTCGATCGACCGCCTCTGCCCACGCCTGCATCGGAAGCCCGCCCATGCTCATCGTGATGACATCGCACTGCACGGTGACGGCGTAATTAAGCGCGCGGACGAGAGCACTCGTCCGGAGCAGAACCACGCTGTCGGCGACGCGCAGCGGAACGACCTCCGCGTCGGGCGCGCCCCCAAGAATTACGTCGAACGGCTTGAACGCACCGCCGGCGAGGATACTCAGCGTGCCGGTACCGTGGCCGGAGTTGTCGAGCAGCCATCGCTCTTTGTTCGGATCGATCGCACTGCTCTGGTCCTCTCCCTCGACGAACGTCCGCTCGAGATTCTTTTCCACGTTCGCCGGCGTCGTCACATGCGAGGGGTAGTAGCCTGTGTCGATGTGTGCGATGCGCGTGCGGGGATCGCTGAACTGCACGGCTTCGCGGGCGCTCGCGAGCTGCGTGAACTCGTCGCGTAGGTGCCAGATCTCGTCCCCTCCGACTGCTTTGCCGCGCGTGCCGTCCTGCTGATCCTGGACGCATTCGATTTTCGTCGCGCCCAAGCCCTCCGGCGTCCGCTCTTCGTTGGTGTCCTCGTAGATGCCATGAATAAGGTCGGGCTCGGCGAAGACGACGTCCGATTCTGCGACGCCGAGCTGGTCGGCGACGCGCGCGTGTGCGAGATCCCACGGCGATGCCGCCCCCTCTGCCATTTCCGCGATGAACCACCTTGGCGTCGTGTCGAGCGCGAACGCGCCTGGCGCCATATCGTCCAGCGGCCGGAGGCTCGCGCGCGATTCCGCGGAGCGCAGGGCGGCCGATGGACGGAGTTTGAGGAGCAGCCGGTTATTTTCGGTCGCCATACCATTCTCTTTTCGTTTGTGACGGTAACTCTAACATGTATGATAGCGACGCCACACATTGCAGTCGTCCAAGCTCCTACTCGCTCACTGGAACGCTTTGAGGGAATCGGACGAGACCCGCAAACTCTGCTAAACCCCTCCCCGCCGTGACCTCTGCGCCCTGATAGCGTCGGAAACGCCAATTCTAGCCGATATCGTCGATCCGTGTCGTCGAGGAGCTGGCGTCAACTTCTTCGGCTTAGCCTTATCCTGCGATCGCGAACCTCCGCTGCCGAGTCTGCTCACCTATACCGACCCTCCAGTGCCTGCCCAATTATTCGCGATCCGTGTCGTCAGGTAGGAGGCTCGGGTGGTGGACGCTCCCAGCGCCGATTCCCCAGATCCTCCAGAAACTCGCTTCCCGCTCCCACCCCTGTCACCAGGAGATGCTCCCTCGCACGCGTACACGCCACGTAGAGCAGGTGGCGCTCGGTCTGGTAGACGTCTTCCAGGTCCGACTCATCCGATACGGACTCGATTCGCTCCTGTAGGGGGAGCACTTCGTCGTCGCAGGCGATGACGGCGACGGCTCGGTATTCGAGGCCTTTGGCGAGGTGCATCGTGGTGATGGAGATGTGGTCGTCGCGGGTACGCATCTTCTCGTCGAGGATGATGTGCGGAGCATCGGCGGCCTTTGCCGCCGCCTCGGCTCGCGGTAGCTGAGCGTCGGAGCGAACGAAGACGGCGATCTCCTCGGCCGGGACGCCTTCGTCCAGGCGCGCGCGGATCCACTCGCCCACTGCCTCGCTCTCCTCTTCCTCGCTGTCGAAGAGCCGCACTGCGGGAGGCGGGCCGTTGAAGACGCTGATCGTTCCTCGGCGGTCTTCGACGACGCCGTCGACGTCGGCGATCTCGGGGTCGAGGAGGCGGTCGGCGTGGTGGCGGATCTGGTGCGAGGTGCGGTAGTTGATGCGGAGGCCGTGGGAACGGCCGCGGATCTCGACTCCGAGGCTGCTCCAGGAGAAGGGCTGCTGAAAGATGCGCTGCCCGAGGTCGCCGGTGAAGAAGAGACCGTTGGCGCGGCCGCCAGCGAGGGCGGCGAGGAAGCGGAGCTGGGGGACGCTCATGTCCTGTGCTTCGTCGATCACGGCGAAATCGAAGGGAGAACGGCCGCTCTCATGGAGCTTCTCCGCGAGACGTGAGAAGAGCGTTGCTTCGGTGATGAAATTCTCCCGATCGAGCTCCTCCCTCACTTTTTCGAAGATGGACCAGAGGATTTCGCGCCGGGCCTCGGGGAGCCGCGTGCGCCTGCCGAGGCGTTTGACGTCGCGGTACTCCTCCCACGTCCCGAGCTGCCACGCATCGACGACGCTCGCCCATTCGGTCCAGAGAAAGTGCGGGGTGAAACGCTCCTCCCCGATCTCAGACGCCGCCTCCGCAATCAACCGGCGGATCTCCTGATCGTCAGCGAGCTTCGCCGGACCGATCTGGGCGGCATAAAGTCGCCGCCCGATCGTCCCCATCGCAGACACCTCGAGCCGCTCCATGACCCGAGGCTCGTTGCCGATGAGCTGCTGCAGACGATGACGCAGCGCGTTCGCCAGGGTCTCGGAGAACGTCGTCAGAAGGATGCGCGTGTCGGGATGCGTCCGCGCGAGATGGACGGCGCGATGGAGCGCGACGATGGTCTTGCCGGTCCCGGCCGAGCCGGAGATGCGCGCGGGGCCGGCGTACTCCCGCTCGACGAGCTCCCGCTGCGACGGATGGAGGAACACCATCCACCGCTCCCACGGGTAGTCGAGAGCCCGCTCGAGCTCCTCGACGTTCGTGATGACGCGGAAGCGCCGCTGCGCGTCGGGGTGCTCGAACGGATCGGCGTGCTCCTCGATCTCCTCCGCCACCCGCGGCGACGACCCCACTGCCAGGTCGAGCAGCGCCTCGGCCGCTTCGTTCGGCAGGTGCTCGGCGAGATCGAACAGCGTGTCCTCGGTGGCCCCCCGCACCTCCTTCACCCACTCCGGCGGCACACCGTAGCTCAGCAGCTCCTCCTCGGGGACGTCCGGAAACAACAACGGTTTCGGCGGCTCCTCGGGGGCGACGTACTGCGGGATCTCGATCTCGCGGACGGTCTCGCGGATCTCGACGAGCTGCGCCGCCCCGGTCTTCGGATGCCGCTCGATCTTCCGCCGCTCTGCCCACCGGTACGCATCGTCGTGATGCCCTGTGTAGCAGAGCAGCAGGCTCGACGAGGTCCGATGCACGATGATCCGGACGCCGCGGTTGACCCGCACCGACCAGAAGTTTTCGTCCTTCACCCGATCGAGCCGATGAAACTGCATCCCCGGATTCGATGGATCCATCTGCAGATCGAACGCAGTCGTCTTCACCGCCTTCTGCTCCTCGGCGGTCAGAGCCGTAAGGCTGTCAGTGAACGTGTCTGCGATCCGGAAATCCATGAGAGATTTCCGAAACTCTAGCAATCTTTCGCGAGCGACGGTAGTTCTACCGTACGGCTCGCTCATGCTTGATTCAACGCTCCTAATCGGGCATCCCGCCCCTTCGTCTCCATCACTTTCGGCTTCATTATTCGAGGCGAACCGCACCACCACACTTATTATGAGGTATACTTGAGCACCCAAGACGGGTCATTAGATAGACAAGACGATTCAAAGGAGCCGAGAAATGCTACAGCTACAGCACTTACAGGATCATCACGGCGCGAGGGTCCGTGGTTTCATGACAGAAGAGGTCCTGCTTGATCAGCAGGAGAACCGCCTCTATTTGAGTCCCCGGCTGTCCAGCAAGGGAAGGGGTGAATACATATCGCTGCTCACCGGAGCCATTAGTCGTGGAGACGACAGCGAACTGGCTTATGTTCTTCGCAACGGTGGATGCATCGCTGAAACCGAGGTCTCTCATCGGAAGGGCAAGCAATACACCAAAAAGGTCCCCGTGAATGCGCACGAGACATTGGCAGAAGGTGAGTTCAACCGGTTTTACCTGCGCGCCCTGTGTCGCATCGCGATTGAAGAGGGAATGAGTATCGAGGTGTGCAGAGCCAGAGTGTCGACGAATCCTCGTCCGGAGTCAGAGGAACTGATCGGACGAGAGTTTGATCCTCAACAGCTCCTCCAAGACCTCCGGAGCAACATTGGTATTGACACAGTTCTCGGTCTTCCACCGGGACCAAACTCGGGGCTGAGCGGTCGGCTCAAGATACGAAGCTAGTCTCGATCAGTTATGCAGTTCTGCCGATCACGGCCTTCGCGATGCCTCGACTGTCTCAGGCACATTCGAATCGAACGTGAGTGCCGAACCCCCGGACCTATTGGCTTCGGCTTCCGATGACCCGCCGACACCTACGAGATGGCATTTGACGGCTGTTCGCTACGACTCTTGCGACGACTCGATAGCTCGGATCCTCATGCTCGATAGTGTTGGTCGGCCCTCGATCAAATTCGGCCCCCTCCGATATGGAACCTGCATTCGAGCAGTCATCTGATCGGCCACGCTCCGTCTCGCTTCCTCAGGAAGAGCCTCCCACCATTCTGGGGCGAAGAATATGTTGTCCACATAGTCCAGCACGAAACGAAAAATCAGCTGTGGCAACATCGGCTCCGGCACCGCTGTGATTGACTGGCATAATTGCGTTGCCGCTCGATTCTCGCCAATCCACGAAAAGACGACTTGCTGACCATCAGAAGTAGCGATGGAATGCAGACACAAATGTTCGGGGACAAAGACAGGAGGAAGCGGTCTCTCGAGCAGATCAAACTCCGGAGTGAGTAGATCTGAAGCGACGAACTCGGCCGGACCCTCGAACTGGACGATCAAGTAGTTCATGGGCGCTGAACTCTTCTGAAGAACGTACTCATCGTACATCGACTTGAGGCGCTCAAGATTTGTGCGCGCCTCTTCTGCCCTTCTTCTCTCGATATATCCGGCAACGAAAATCATTCGCTGCTGATCTTTCGACGCTCCTCGATCCATGTCCGCCCAGCGCCGGCCTGCCCGGAGATGCGCCGCGTTACGGTGATATCGCTTCGCGATGATCCTGAAATTAGATAGAAAGAGCTGCTGCGGTTCGAATACAACTGCGGTATCGAGCGGCTTGAACAGTGAGTCATCGTGAGTGGCGCAGAAACCTGCGAACACAGACGAGTCGACCACTCCCACCAGTTCAGGAACCACCCGCCGATCACGTTTCAAAAAGAACATCGGATGCGACTTAAAGCCATAGATCTTTCCGTCACGCGCGATCGAGGCCAGACCGGTACCTCTCCGTTGCACGGAATGAGCGCGCGCGATCTTCTTCGAGCAACCGCTCGGTGCCGCGGGGTGAAGACAAATGCGGAGGTCCGGCTCAGACCACTTTCCGGCCCGCTCCGTGTCCGACAACGGTTCGGCCAAGTGTCGGTTGAGATGACAGGACTCGAACTTCTTTTCAGATTCGCACCAGCATGGATCAGATGGTTCAGGGTCCGGTGGGTACAGAAATCGTCCATTCGAGTCGAAGATCCACTCGACACCATTAATTACAATCATCCGTGGCGATGACAAGATCGGCTCCTCACAGACATTTGTTGATTTCTTCCTTGATACTACGACTTTCAGATGGCAACTCTCGACCGAAACCCGAACCCCGACAGATCCCTGGGTGGGAGATCGGGCCAGCAGTGCCCCTCAAGAAGTGACTGACTTCTGAAGCTTCGCCAGCCGACGTTTCACGCCGCAGTTCGAATCAATCGCGAGAGCTGATTTGTAGCGACTGATCGCTCCGGCGATATCACCCGCATCTTCGAGTACCTCACCGGCCAGTCGCTCGACTGAGGCAGAGTCGTGCTGGTCGTATCTGTCCAGCGCAATGTCCAAAAGTTCCAGAAGAGCTGTCACGGTCGCGTCATCCAGCGGTCGAGGGGCTGAGCTGAAACGGCTCCTCGCGATCTCTAAGACCTCGTAGCCCGCCCCCTTTTCGATCTGAGCTCGCTCCCACCTCTCATGGTCGAGGAATTCGCCGCTCATCGAATAGGCAAACTCGCCTCTATCACGGTAACCGAGATAGAGGAGATCTCGGGAGCCATCGAACCGGTAGCTATCCGCCCAACCGGTGTCCGGGTGAATCTGCCACTTCAGCTGACGGCCGGGAACGTCGAACAGGGCCAGTGTTCCGCCGTCATCTGAGTCGCTATTGCAGAGCTGGCAAATCGCGTGGCGCCCATCATCAGAAATACCAACATTGAAGAGATTTGCCTCAAAGCGATGCTGTATCAACGATCGGCCCTCCCGGGAGAAGACATGCACCTCGCTCTTCACACCTTCCCCTAACAACCAGTCGGCGAGAACAAAGGTGCCGTCGTTGGCCACATGACCGTCGTTCGGCCGCTCCAGCGATCCGGTTGCGATGTAACTTCCTTCTATCAGCGCGAATCGACCACGGCCCGAGCTTCTAAAACCTCCACGAGAGCCGGACGGATCTGCATCCGACCAGACGAGGACGAAGCGCTGATCTGGTGACTTTGCGAAAGGACCCACCATATTCAGAGAAGGCACGGTGGCAATATCTCCCGTAATGAACCTCACAACGCCACCGGAATAAACATCATCTGTGCGCTTTGCTCGGCCGAATGGCCACATCGATTTCTTCCCCTCTCATCGGGCATTCTTTCCCGCAGTTCCCTAAATGCTTTGATCGCTACTTTTTCCGAAGATTCAGCCGAAATTCTCCACATACACATCGAAGATCCTCTGCATTTACGCGTGAGGACAAGTGAACCCAGGAATCGCAACGACTACATCGGAACTGCTGCAGTAGCCTTCGAAACACCGACACGACTGGACGGAAATCTTCTCTCGAAAGGTCGGCCCATTCATTGTAATGAAGGGCCTTGTTAATCACCCAGTCCTCGCCGTTCACCTCTGTCAGTATTTCAGATCGCTCCTGTTGAAGGTCATTAACCCTCTTCACTTCAGCCTCATTTTTCCACGATTTGGCGGCCTTTTCGGCCTTGCCCAACAATTCTCCCTGTCGGCGCACGACCGCACTTAGCAGTTCCCCTTTGTCATAGCCCCCATCAGCTCGAAAGTGAACCTTTGCTCCGAGCTCGTTGGCAAGATCCGTGGCAACAAACTCCAGGTGTCGTCGCAACCGCGCTGCTGCGGCCGGTACCTCATTCTTGGCAAGGTCCTCGTCTATTCGCTCCCATACCTCCTTGACCTCGTCGATGACTGGTCCTGAATCAACACTCCAGCCCTGGAAGGCCACGGTTGTTTTCGCCGTCACCAATCCCTCGCTTCGCATCTGGTGCGACCAGACCTGGTCGTGAGTGGTAATTACGAACTGCGTAGAAGGGAACTCGGACTTCAGGAGGCGGCAGAACTGCTTTCGGTGCTGGGAGTCGACCGACATAACTACGTCATCCAGCACAGCGACGCAAAGGTCGGATCCAAACACCCGTTTCATAAGCGCCAAGTACAAACAGACGCCCATACCATCCTGGTGACCTTCGCTGTGATAGGCGGCAGGTGGGAACATTCCGCGTTCGTAGAAATCGACCGATAGCCCGAGCTTTCCCTGTGCCGGTTCGAACTTCGCTTTGAACTTCGTTTCATCTCCCGAGTTCAGTAGCCGGTAGTACCGTGCGAAGTCACTCTCGACCGAATCGTACAGGGTCGTCAGTGCTTCTTCTGACACTTCGCAGTAGGTCTTATAGGCAAGCCTTGCCCGTTTCGCCGCAACCCCACTCTCTGCCGTGGTCCGGCGAGCTCGGTTCAACATTGTCCATCGCTCCTCCGCAAGCACCAGGAAGTCCCGCGCAGCACCCGCGATGTTTTCGTCGGGTCTGGATGCCACAGCATTTCGAACTTCCCCCAACCTCTGAGCGACGCCGGGATTCAAACGGGCCCAGCGGGAAAGGAGCCTGTCCTTCGAGCCGACTACACCTTCTACTGTACTAACGGAATCTGCGAAGGATGAAAGTTCGCCATACCATGTTGATATCTCTGAGACTAGCTCTCGTGATACTTCGGGAAGCCTCAATGCGGGCACGATCGCCGCATTCAATGAACGAACGGCGACACCGACTGCGACACCGGCCGATTCCAGCAGCTCCCGAGCTTCCTGTGCTTCTCGCGAGGCCTTGAGCTTCTTTTCTAGGTGCTCACGCAGCTCAGCAATGCTCCACTCACGGTTACACAATGGGCATTCCGGACTGTCAACGAATGTGAGCCCGGTCTCGATGAAGGGGCGTTTCCTTATGATTTCGAAGAACGTGGGCTCTTGTTCCAGTTTAGTGAGTGCAGCGGAAGCGGCACGGATCTCATCCTCGACACCCTTCTCAATACCTCGATTCATCACCTCCAAAAGAGCATCGAGATCCTTGAGGGCCGAATCTTTCCCTTGAGTGGAGATCTTCGCCTGTAGCTGCAGGCCTTCTGAAAGTGAAGTGGTTGCCTCGATGTGCTCAATTGCTGTCAGGCCCAAAACTTCACGGTTCTCATTCACCACCTCTAGTACATCTCCATCTCGAAGCTCCGGTAGGTCGAGATGGCGTTTCAGGCTTTGCTCGGCTGCCTCCTCCTGCGACTTGGACGCAGACAAAGCTGCGAGCAATTTCGTTTCCGTCGTCTTCAGAGCAGACCTCAGTTGATCTATCTCGTTTAGCTTCAGGAGAGACTGCACTTCGCGTGAGCGATTTGTTGGTTCAGCAAGTATGAACTTGATAATTTCTCGCCGAGAGAGCGTGAGTTCGGGATGACTTGCGATCTCATCCAGCACCGCCCTCACGTCTGGCTCGTCGGGCTCGATAACAGGCTTACCCGGGTTCTTGATCGTACGGGTGATCCTCGCCGACGTCCCGAGGCTCGGAATCAACACGCGCAGTGAAACCACAGCAGCCGCTGGATCATCACGTTTGTCGACATGAGGCCCGTGATCCTTCAGCTTCAGCTCTCCGCTGCCTGCGCCCGTCAACCGACCTATTTCGCCCGTAAGTGCAAACTGAATCGCATCCACGACGCCACTTTTCCCTGAGCCATTTGGACCGCAGATAACAAAGGTGGAGCTATTCATCTCGAGAGTCAAGTCTCTGATGCCACGGAGTTCCTGGATCTCCAGAGATTCAACTTTAATCATCCGACTTCTCCTTCGGCTTGGCCGAGATAATGTCGATGATTCTCTCCGCCTTTGGTTTCTCGCCAGTCGCAAGCAGCGATCGCAATTCCTCCACATCTTTCGATGAGAAAATCTCCGATTCCCTCAGCTTCTCAAGGAACGTATCGGTGATCTCCTGTTGGATGCCAGCCATGCCCGCTCCTTCCTAAGGAATCGTCTACTCGACCCTGAACACCTTCATGACCTCGTCGCCGAGGTGGTTGATGACCTTGACGGCGATACGGCCGGATCTGGGTTTGTCGAAGGGGCGGGAGGTGTCGCTGTGGAGGGTTTCCCAGGCCTCTTTGTTGATCTCGGCTTTGAGGGTGCTCTTCAGAGATTTGTACGGATCGTTCGCGCCGAGGAAGTAGGCGTGACGGACGAAAAAGCTCTCCTCGTTGTATTCGGTGTCGATGAACCAGCAGGCGATGCCGTCGACGTCGTCGCTCCGGACTTCGCCGGTGCGGGGATCGAAGACATCGACGCCGTTGATCTTCACCTGGATCTGACCGTCCTCGGCGTCCAGGATGTCGATGTCCGGCTCGCCGAAGATGACGAAGAGGTTCCCCTTGCCGGTGCTCTTGAGGTCTTCGGCCATATGGAGGTCGGCATTCATCCGCGCCTTGAGGATCGAGATCCGCCCTAGCTGGGAGATCTCGGAGGCCTGCGCGGCGTAGCTGAACGCGCAAGCGATCACGACGTCGAAGCCTGCCTCCCCCGCTTCCTTCGCTGCCTTGACGAGGTCAGGTCGTGAGACGGTTCCGAATTCCGGTCCGATCATGATCCCGGCGCGCTTCTCGGTTCCATCGCCATCGACGTATCGTCCCTCGGCGGCGATCATGTCCCCCGGCCACGGCGTGAGGGAGGTGAACTCGATCTTGTCTTCCTTGTGCGCCTGCTGGACGCCGGACATCTTCAGGTTCTCGAGAATCATCGACGGGAAGTCCTGCGCGGGCCGATAGCCGATCTTACCGTCGGCGATGCTGTCGATCAGCTCGTCGTCCTCGTCGACGCCAGGGACGCGGTGGGGAGAAAGGCTCTCGACGGTGAAGGGGCCGGCGACGCGAACTTTGCCGCTCTCGATGTATGGCGAGTCGTAAAGATACTCCGCTTCCGTTTTCGCAGCGATCGACGCATCAATCTCCTCTTGTCTTCGTCGTCTCAGCCCTGACCACTCCTCGTGTATGCTCTTTGCTGTTGACGGCCAATCTTTGTCTGCTTCAAGTGGAACACACCATTCATCCCACTGTTGTCCCAGTATGGAGTTGAGCTCTCTCAGTAATGGAGCTGATCTGGCACCGAACTTCTCCCAGATCACATCGATCTCCGCATCGTTGGCGATAGATTTCAGGGTGACGTGGGGCGCCCGCTCATAGACAAACCCGTGTCGGATATCGCCGCGAGTAGGGGAATCCGAGAAACCGGAACGGGTGATTTCTGCTAGCTTCCTCTGACCCTCCCTGCTATCCGACAGCAGGTAGTAGCTATATCGTGAGCCCATAATTCGCGCTCTTGTCAGCGCCAGCGCCACCCGAGATGTATCGATCGTAATCCAGCGGCGCCCCCATTTTTCAGCAACGAACGCGGTCGTCCCTGATCCGCAAGTGGGATCCAAGACCAGATCGCCAGGATCTGTAGTCATGAGGACGCAGCGCTGAATTACTCGGTTCGATGTCTGCACTACGTATTGCTTTTGGGAGGGTGCAGAGGTGTCCTGCCAAACGTTAGACAACGGGGTCACTGGATAGTCCGAATGTTTCAGTACGTATCGCAGCGTACTTCCGCCTGCATATGGCTGAAGCCGATTAGCCATCGCCAGTCGATTCATTCCTTCTCGTGGACTCTTCCACGATTTGCCAGGAGGGAGTTTGAACGTGGTTCCGTTGAATTCAAATTCGTAAATGCCAGTCGCGAAGGCGCCAGCAGGGTAAAGACCGATTAACTGATAGACTTCCGCGCCTTCCGGCAAGAGCCTGTGACTCGCGATCTCGTCAGAGCTCATTTTTCGACGATGCCCTGACGGCAACTCCACATAATTCCAGTGCGTATCTCCTTCAACGACGCTGAACTGGTAAAGAGGCCTGTACTTTGCCTGCTCCCTGTCCTTTGCGTACCACAGCAGATAGTCGCAATTCCCCTCGAGAAGTTGCCCGCCGAGGGGCATCGTCTTCTTCCGGAAAGAAATCAACTCGATTTTGTTGTGGGCGCCGAACACCTCGTCCAGCACTGCTGCGACGAATTCGATGTTTTCAGTACCGATTTGGACAAAAAGTGAACCCGATTCTGTGAGTAGATCTCTGGCAACGCTCAATCGATCCCGTATGTAGCTCAGATAGGAATGGATTCCATCGCGCCACGTGTCACGGAAAGCTCTTACCTGCTCGGGTTCGCGCGTGATGTGGTCGACAGCACCATCCTTAACGTCTTTTGTCGTCGTCGACCACTGAAAGTTGGAATTGAATCTAATCCCGTAAGGTGGGTCGAAATAGATGCACTGAACTTTGCCGCGGAGCCCTTCGCGTTCCGCGAGTGACGCCATGACCTGGAGGCTGTCGCCTAGGATCATGCGGTTGGTCCAGTTCGCGTCGTGCTGGTAGAACTCGGTCTTCTTCGCCTCCTCCGAGATGCCGTTGAAGTCGGCGAAGAGGTCGAACTGGCCCTCGTCGTCCGCTCCACCGCTGCTCTCCTTCGTGCGGCGCATCAGGTCGTCGATCAGGACCTTCGGGTGAACCTTCTCCTGGATGAAGAGCGGCGGCGCCTGCACGACGAGATCGGACCAGTCCTGCTGGTCCTTCCCTCGCCACACGAGCTGCGGGTCGACGTCGCGGTTCCGCCGCTCGTAGGCGACCTGGACGGGTGAGAGATCGTCCGAGTCCATGATGGACTGGTATTCCGCCGTAGGGAGGTTGCGGCGCTTCGCCTCGTCGTGGGTGAGCGCTTCGACCTGCTTGGGTAATTTCTTCTTTGATCTACGGGTTGACATCAGTTTTCTTTAGGCTCCGCAACCTGTTCAGCAGTGCTGAGTACTGATACACGGCCTTCAAAATCTCCTTCGCGAATTCGATTCCGACCTCGACTTCATCTTTGCCAATCTTATTGAACTCCTGGGATTCAATGTGCGCCGCATCGTTTCCGAGAAGTCGAAGATCATCCAAGCCTTCTAGAAGCTCCGTCGGCAGGACAATCTTAGTTCCAAGGTCCTTGATCCGCTCCTTGAGATTCTTTCCATTAGCACCACGATCACGGCAAAGTTCTTCAAGGGTTTTACGGACCATGATCGCAGCGGCTGTATAACATTGAATTGCGTGGCACTTTACCGCTTCTTCGATAGCATCTCTTACATTGTTCGGTATGTTTGTTAAGTCGAGATCTATGCTCTCAGGTGGATACGTGGTCAGTAGCTTCCCCTCGGGGTTGGAGAAGAAAAATACCACTGCCCAACATTGCGGGTTTGGGCACCTTCTGATCCCAGCGATCACATACGGAGTTTCTGACGTAATTACCAGATCACTCGACTTTGGTATCGCCCAGAATACTCCCTGCTGAAGACAGCCCGGACACCGGAGACTGATCGAAAGAATCGGGTTATTAACTGCAACTTCTGATGCTTTGATAATCACCCCGGCCTCCTATGTGCTAATAATCGCGTGCCTAGGGGATGTCCCGAAGCGGGTGGACTATTGGTCGCAATCATTCCGCCTCCGCCATCTCTGGCTCGGCTGCCTGGTCGATGATCTGGGTGAGCTGTTGCTGGATCTTTTCCTCGAAGCCGGACTCGATCTCCCAGATGTCGGTGAGCTCGGAGAAGGCCCAGCGGCCGAAGGTCTGGAGATGGTTCACGCCGGGGATCCAGTAAGTGTCCATCGTGGACTTTTTCTCCTTCGCGTCTTCGCCGCGGTATCCCTTGATCTCGATGACGAGATGGAGCAGATCCTCTATGCCTCGGCCGTCGTCGATGAGGACGATGAAGTCGGGGCGGTAGCGGCGGGCTTCGGAGCCGTGGCGGTACGGGACCTCGAACCCGAGGTTGTGATTCTTGACGTAGGCGTGGACGCGGGGGTGGGACTCGACGACGCGGCAAAGCTCGGCTTCCCAGCCGCTGTCGAGAATGCACCAGTTGATGTGGCACTTCCGCGGATCGGTCTGCCATCGGTCGGTCTTCGAGGTGTTGAAGTTCACGTGGATCGTCGAGCCGGTCGGGTTGTAGGGGTCGAGGATCGCGCGAATCGGCGTCTCCTCCGAGTGATGTGCGACGATCGCGTTCGTGATGCGCTCGCACGCTTCGTCACCGAGCTGGCGGTAGATGAGCTGAGCGGGATACGTCCCGCCCTTGCACTCGAGGTAGTTGTCGAGCCATTCGCGGGTGATGCTCTTCAGCTGGTTGAAGAGGTGGTACTTCGGCTCCTGCCCCTGCTCGCGCCACTTGGTCGTAAGGAGCCGCTCGGTGAGATGGTAGAGGAGCGTCGTGTAGCGGACCTTGTCGAGGTGCTTGAGGTCGAGGTCGACTCCCTCCCCCACGACCGCTTCGTTGCGTGTCGACGACGGCCCGACGATCTCCGGCGTCAGCACATATCGCGAGTCCTCGGTGAACTTCGCCTGCAGCCGTTCCGCCGGAAGCTCGACACGATAGCCGGCAACACGGGGGAAGCGGATCTCGAGATGATCGCGCTGCGGTGAAACCGCCTTCACTTGGATCGTCTCGCGCGGTGGCTGCGGCGGGGCCACGACCGGTTTTGCGGTGAAGTCGAACGGAATCCCGAGGATGTCGGCGTACTCGACGTTGAAGAGGCCGGCGTCGTTGAGGTCGTAGGACTGGCGGCGGAGTGCGCGGCCGATGACCTGCTCGCAGAGTAGCTGCGTACCGAACGCACGCACTCCGAGGATGTGCGTGACGTTGTTCGCGTCCCACCCCTCGGTGAGCATCGAAACGGAGACGACACAGCGAATCGACTCGCCGAGCTGGTCCTTCTTGCCGACGGTGTTCATGACTTCGCGTAGGAGGTCCTGATCGCTGATGTTCTCGACGCGCTGGCGGTCGCCGGTGCGCTCGAGCTCCTCGCGCTTGAAGCGCTCGATCTCGTCGGCCGCGGCGTCTCGGAAGTTTTTGTCGAGAGCGTCCCCCGACTCGAGCTGTTCGCTGTCGATCAGCAGCGTACGGGGGCGGGGAATCGCATTGCCGTGCTCATCGAAGTTCTGGAACAGAGTGTGACGTCCGGGAACAACTTTGCTCGTGCCATCCTCGTTCTCCTGGATGAAGCCGGAGACGAAATCGTAGACGAGCTTCGAGGTCGACGTGTTGTTGCAAACGATGATGAAGCAGGGAGGAACATCGATCCCCTCCTCCTCCCACAGCTCGAAAGTTTCCTCGTAGTGGCCGTAGAGTGCTTCGAGCGCGGTCTGGAGTGTTGCCGGAAGATCGCGAGGATCGAGATTCTTCGCCTTGCCCCGACCCTTTTTCGGCATTTCGCTCCGGATGTTCTCCCACAGGTGGCGGAAGATCGGGCCCGTGCCTTCGTGAACGTTGTCGGAGACCGGGACGCGCGGGAGCTTGACGATGCCGCACTCTATCGCGTCCATCAGGCCGAAGTCGCTCATCGTCCAGGGAAAGAGCGTCCCCTCAGCGTAGCCTGAGCCGCGCAGGAAGAAGGGCGTCGCGGAGAGATCAAGGATCTGGTTGAGGCCGAGCTTGCGGTTGACCGCTTCGATTCCGTTGATCCAGAGGCGTGCGGCTTCCTTGTTCTTCTCCGCTTCCTTCCGATCGTCCCCCTTCAGAACCTCTTCCTCGTCTTCGCCCGGCTTCTCGCGGTAGCAGTGATGCGCCTCGTCGTTGAGGACCATCACGTTCTTCATTCCCATCAGCTCCGGCATCACCCGCTGGAGCATCTGCCCCTCGGTCTCGAGCGTCTGGAGGTCTTCGCCGACGCGTCCCTTGAGGAGTGCACGGGTACCACTGGCGAGCTGCATCGTCTCGCGCAGCTTGAAGGAGTGGTAGTTGGTGATGACGATCTTCGCGCGCCCGAGGTCGCGGAGCATGTCGGATGGGACGAGCTCACGGGACTGGTAGTAGCTGTCGGGGTCGTTCGGCTGGAGGACGCGGAGCCGGTCCTTGATCGTGATGCCGGGGGTTACTATGAGGAAGCCGCGGGTGAATCGCTTCGCGTTCGGGTGGCGGACGGCGTTGATCGTCTGCCAGGCGATCGTCATCGCCATGACGGTTGTCTTGCCGGCGCCGGTCGCGAGCTTGAGCGCGAGACGCGGGAGGCCGGGGTTGGCCTGGTCGTTCGCCTGCTCGAGGTGCTCGAGGAACTTCTTGCCTTCTTTAGTCTTCGGCGCGACCTCGGTGAGCCAGATCAGCGTCTCGACAGCTTCGACCTGACAGAAGAACGGGCGGAACGTGCTGAACTCGTGGTGGCGCCAGTGCTCGAGTAGCCGTGCGGTTTCGGGTGTGACGTTCCATTCGTTCGGATTCGGAAGCGCCCGCCAGCGGTCGACCTGATCGCGCAGCACGTTGATCATGCTGGCCGTCGCATCGTACTGCTGCCGCTCGTCGGAGATGCCGGCGCCTTCGTCGAAGACGAGGTCCTTCTGTTCCTTCTTTCGTCGCTTCGGCTTCGGGATGGGCGTGATGAACTCGGCCTTTCGCCGCCGTTCCATGACGTTGCCGGTCGGCTGTCCGTTCTCGTCGAGCTGCCAGTGCCTAGCCGGGTACTTGTACGGCGAGTTGAGGATCGGTCGTTCGAAGAAGGATTCAGTGACGGAAGTCGTGCCTTCAGCCATCAAAGGTGCTCCAGCGGCTGAAACGGCTCGATCTCAACTTCGTTACCTCCCTCGCGGATTTTCGGGTCGGGAGCATTCTACATGGAGAGATGGAGGGACGTCAGATTCTTCCCATGAGCGGACCAGCGCGATATCTCAGGCCTTCGGGCTGTTCCCCGAACTCCGGAGAAGATCCCGGATCTCTTCCATCACCTCGAGCTTCGTCAGATCGCGCGCCGCCGATCCCGAGCTCGCTCTGACTAGTTCTTCGATTCGAGTCAATAACTCGACCTGTTCCTTCGCGTAGAGCCAGATCCGGCCGAGTGCAACTAGCGCAAAGATCGCCAGCAACGAACCAATGGTTACCGCGAGACATCCCGCAGATGCGACGCTTTCTTCCATTAAACATCCTCCTTAATCGCACGAGCGCTCCCTGACCGATGGAAAGAACTACTTCCGCTTCTGGTTGGTGTCTTATTGTAAGAAACGCCGCGGCGAATCATGCCGACGAGCTCATGGACGGTGGCTTCCTGTCTACCCAACCCAGAATCTCTCCTGGATCAATGATCGCGGCTGGGTTCCAGACAGCGGGCCGCTGAATTTCGGGAATCGTGATCGAGTTGGAGTGTACCCGAAACGGTGCGTTCGGCTCCGTTAGACAACGTAGCCCTGTCATTCCGGAGAGTTCCCTTCCGGGATGCCGTCATGACTCGTCTGGTGGAATCGGCTCGACCTCAACTGAACTCCCCGCTCGTTGATGAACATCGCCGATTCTACACTGACTTTAGAAGGATTCAGGGAGACCGCCTTACTCGCGCTGGAACCAAATCGGGCCAATATGGGCGAATCACTCGCCTTCAGACCTATTCGTTCCTCCCATGTTCTCCTTGATCTTCGCGAAGCTCAACCCGACGAAGAAGTAGTCGCGATCCTCTGTAACGTTAAGATTCAGGCCGTAGCCGATCTGTACCTGATTACGAAACAAACCTAGGATGGCGGCGACGCCGAGCTCAATTTCCTTGACATTCGAAAAGTCGAGGTATGACAGGTTGACGCCAAGGGAGGGGTCCAGCGACCGCAGAAGCCACGCCTTGTGAGGCCTCGCATCCTTACTGAAGAAGAGCGATACCCCACCTGCGCCCTTGAAGTTCGACGACGAACGATCCTCATCGTCTGAATCAGAGTCGTTAATCCTCTTGATAAGGAGAAAACTGTCGGTAATGTCTGTACGCCAGTCAAAGTCCTGAACTTCAATTCGTGCAATCGTATATTGCTTCTGTGCTGTCGCTCCTGCGCTGGATTGGACATACAGCGGTGGGCCGGGATCGTGGACGAGATAGATCTTCACAATATCACCGGGACGCGCGCCTTGCTCGGCCAAGGACACCTGGCCCTCGGCAACGTCGAAAAGCAAGCTCTCGAGGATCTCGTCCATTTTGACTGATGATCGCGCACTTTCCTGTCTAAGATTCGTCGCTAGCCATGTTAACTGCTGCGAGATCTTCTTTTCCAATTCCTCAAGCTGACTGTCGACATCAGCTGCCTCATCCAATGACCGTTGAACACTTTCCTTTCTGCTCAGGAGTAGTTCGGCGGCATCTCTAGCAAAAGCTCCTGCGTCGCCGACGGCACTCAGGGCATATTGCGCTGCCGAATTGAGCATATGGTCAATACGTCGTTCGAGAGCAGCGAGTTCTTCATTTAGGGCATCCCTACGCCGCTTTTCTCCGAACTCTGGTGAGAGAGCCTGGCGCTGCTTCAACAGCGACCGAACAAGGTCGAGATGCAGAGTAAGCTGATTTGCTGAAGAAGACGTGACGTTCGACAAGAGCCGAATCCTGTCGATGTCACCCTCGTTTGGAGCAACGAGAAACCAGGTAGCTGCATGTAGAAGCGCGGCTTCATCGCAGTTTTCCGAAGCGATGCAAATACTGACCTGTTCTTGCAGTTGAGAAAATTCTCGGGCGAATTCTCGCCTGTCGAGTTGTGTCATCACAAACATCTTTACGGGCTTTCCAACCTCAGAATACCCTTCAACCTCGACATCTCTATCATTGATCGCTGCTCGTATCGTATAGCTGCCTCTACTGAAAGGGCCTGTATCGGGAATGTTCTTAAACCTCAATAGAATCGTGCTTTGATC
Source organism: Acidobacteriota bacterium (assembly GCA_019347945.1). Classification (NCBI taxonomy): domain Bacteria; kingdom Pseudomonadati; phylum Acidobacteriota; species Acidobacteriota bacterium. The sequence goes on from JAHWKK010000018.1 coordinate 58,591, forward strand.
GTCTGCTCTCAGGAGCGGCTGGTCCTCCCACCACCCTTCTTGGACCGCCGACTGGGCTTCCCAAAAGCGAGAGACGTCAACGATTCCCTTGTACTCGCGGATCTCCACGAAGTCGAAAGGCTCGTACAACTGAAGCCCTTGATCTGAGGAGCTTGTGGCTGCTCTAGTCAGTCCCTTCCCGTCGTCTGTTCTCGGGGTTGGCTGGTGAGTGCAGCTCATGAGGACGGCCAGAACACAACCTAATAGGAACACTCTCATTCTGTCTCCTTCTCGCCTTCAGCGACTCAAGCTTCCTTGATGCACAAAAGACATCACCGCGAGGACACCACTACTCCTCGTCGATATGAAACGGATCGCAGAAAGACGACCGGACTCATGCGTCCTCCACCTGCTACCTTGCTTCGGTTGTCTGCTACGGGAACGGGGAATTTATAGCACATCGAGGACTTCACAGACAAGAATTTTCTGCATCCCGATGGAGCACGGGGACGGCTTCCGCGGACGCGGACGTCGGCGTACCCGTCGAGGACGATGCGATCACCGGTGATGGTCAGAGCTCGTGCCCCGTATGCGGATCGGAATCATTCGTGCCCACCGGGACGCGACGGCGCCTCAAGGCGATCACGCTCCTCTTCCGTACTCTGATCCTGCTCTGGCCGGTGACGTGGGGTTTTCACGGTGGCGGTGCGAGGCGTGTGGGCATCGGTGGTAGGGACGCGGGGCGCATGGGTTCAGGTACGCCATACCCAAGTAACTCCCGTCGACTCATGCCATCGGGCGTTCTGATGAACTCTCGGAGCTCCGAAGACTTCGGAAAGAGAGGAATTCGGACACGCTCCTTGGAGTCGAGCTCGGCGCCCTGGTTCTTCGCGCTATCTTCTTATGAAGATGCGTGGTTCTGTCTCAGCGCAAAAACACCTCGACGCGGCGGAATGAAGGCGCTCGCCGGGCCGTGCTTTTTGATGTCCATCGAGATGACCGCATTGATCGTCGCCTGGGGAGTCCGTGACTCTGAGGACGCGAGCCCCGGTTTCTGAATCGCCTCGGTCAGATCTCAGTAATGCATCGGCCCGCGTTCGGAGAGGATGCGGAGAGCGGCATCTTTGAGGGAACCGCTGTCGGTCGGATTCCGGGCCGAAGCCTTCTCATTCATCTCATCAGGCATTTTCTGGTCTCGTACTCTCGAGTTTTCGGAACTGGCCGATTTTACATGGACGGCGAAGAATTTCGCTCAGATCTCGCAGGTGATAATCTGACCGCCTTAGTTCAACGTTCAGGGGGCTAGGTTTGGAAGGAATCGGTTGCATTTTGCTCCTGGCCGGGATCCTCGCGGCCGCTGTCGTCGTCCTACAAGGCTTCGATCAAGTTGCTGGCCGAGGTCGGAAGCAAGTCAGCGACGGGATTCGAGACGCTGAAAGTCACCCACGCGGCACGAGCGACGACCGCGTTCCATGCCCGGAATGTGCTGAACAGATTATGCGCGAAGCGAAGAAATGTAGATTCTGCGGCCACACATTGAACGCTTAGAGCCGCTCCGGCCCATCCCGCTCGTCGGTTTCGAGAGTCGTGACGGCGTAGCGTCTGTCGGCGCTCAGGACCCGGTCGGCCTCGAAGCCGCCTGACCTGTGATCGCGCCCTCCGTGGAATCGATCGATCGAAGCTTTCGATCCGCCGACTTTTTCACCGCTTTCTTCGCTTCGGCTGATTTGTCGCCTTCGAGCACTTCGCGCTTCAGGACGTCCTGGGCGAGCATGTCGCGGATCTCGGCGGTCTCGATGCGGACGCCGGGAGATGAGCGGCGGAGCTCGCGGCGGATGACCGAGAGAACCGGCTCGCTCAGGACGATCGCTCCGAGCAAATATTTGTTCGTCGCCTGCTGGAAGTCGTGGTACTCGTCGAGCGCCGACTTCTGCATGCTCTCCTTCGTCAGGAGGAAGAGTTTCTCGAGATCCTGTTGAGACCGGCTGTTCATCTCGAGCAGGTCGAGCTGGATCACGAGCTCCTTGTCGATCGGCTTCCCGAAGATCACACGGTAGACCTGCCACTCCACGCCGTTCGTCAGCGATACCCACTCGACGCCCTGATTCGCAGCGTAGTCGACCGCCTGCTTGACGTGCGAATCCTTGAGAGTGGTATCGATCGCCTTCACCTCGATGATGATCTGGACTTTTTCGTCGAGCCGGATCGCCAGATCGCAATAGGTGTTGCGAATGCAGAGCTCACGGGTGATCTCGGTGTACTTGTCGAAGCCGAACACATCCGCGAGCATGTCCGCAATGATCATCGAGGTGTCGGACTCGTTGACGTCGCGAGACCGGGCGCCGCTCAGGATCGGCTGAAATCGCTTGAGTCCATCGGTCAGCCGCTTCGATACGGATTTCGTCAGGGTTGCCATGGATCTCTTCCCCTCGAGGCGTTGGTCTTTTTTGAATGCGAATCAGAGCCGGCGCCTCAACCGGTCTCCGTCTCCGCTTGGTGAATGCCGAGATTGTAGTACATCGGGTGTGGTGGGAGCGGGGACATCGCGCAAGTTCGTGAGGGGGCTCGGCGTGGGGAAAGGTTGGAGGTTTGAGGTTGGAGGTTGGAGGAACGCGGCTCGCCGAAGGTGAAGCCATGCCAGTGATAGGAGACAGTGCGCAAGTTCGTGACGGGGCGGCTCGGCAGGCGCCTCGCCCTCCCGCTGGCGGCGAGGCATCGCGCGAGTTCGTAACGGGGCGCGGGCTGGAAGCCCGCCACACGGCAGGCTGGAAGCCTGCGCTACGGTGCGAGGTGCGAAGGATGAGCGGGCGAGTCGTCGGCTCGGCCCCGAGCGTGAAGCGTGACGAGAGGGAAGCGATGGCGGGAGAATTTCGAGATGCGATCCGGGGGATCGACGCGGTGGCGTCCGGTCATGTGTGAGATGAAATGGGTATTTTAACTAATTAACAGATCATTTTAATTGATGAATTGGTTGGAGGTATGAGGTTGAGGAGACAGGAGCCAGGATGCAGGAGCCAGGATGCAGGATTCAGGATTCGGATTTTGAGAGTCCTCGAGCGCAAAACGTCTGAGCACGAGCCGCCGCCAGATCCTTCGCCGTCCTTCGGCGGCTCCAGGATGACGAAGGGTGAGTTTTCGCGAGAGTAGACATTCGAGCACGATCGTCACGGCACGCAAACAGATCAGTCGTCATTGTGCGGATCGCACATGCTTGTTGAAAACCGGCGCTACGGCGGCGCAGATGATCGTCGAAGAACATCCTGATCACGATGCCATAGAACCGGCTGATCTCAGGCATGTATCGTTCGCTGCAATGCTGGAAAGAGCTCTTCCGGGCGTTTGCCTGTCAGCTCCAGATACAAGGAATCACCGGAAATATCGATGTCGCTCCCCCACACGAGATCTCCGCGCTCGACTCGGACTTCGCGAAAGGCTGCTTCGTCGCGCCATTCGGGACACGGGCTCGGGACGCGGGATGCGAGACGCGGGGGAAGAGGAGGGATTCGTCGGAAGCGGGATGGGGGACATTGCGCAAGCTCGAGACGGGGCGGCTCGGCAGGCGCCTTGCCCTCCCGGTGAGGCAGGTTGCCGGTGGCCGGTGGCCGGTTGCCGGTTCGAGAGTCTGCGACGCCACCCACAGCGATCCGGTGAAGCGCGTCCCTCGCCCCGCATTTCCTCGCCGAGCGCGAGACGGATCGCCGGTTTGACCTGGCTCGTCCGGCGCATCTATCGTGACGGTCATGAAACGAGCGAAGAGCCTGCCGCCGGTCGCGAAAGGTACCGAGTGGGTCGGCGGTCGCACGACCTTCCCCGACGAAGTCATGTTCGAAGGGGAACAGCCGGAAGTCATCGTCTGGTACGAGCTCCCGTCCGGCTTCATCCTCGGTCTTACCGCGATCGACATCGAGCACCCCCTCTCCTTCAGCCAGTCGTTCCACGATGCCGTGTGGAGTCCAGGAAAGGGAGAGCCTCGTAGCCCCGAGACGATCCGCGTCGCCACCGAGGAGCTGGCGGACACGCTACGCGCAATCGGCGCCGCGAAAAAAATCGTCGTCGCTCCAACCCCCGAGGTCGACCGCGTCGTCGCGGAGCTCGCCGCAGCGATCAGCCGAGATCCGGAACCGCTGGACTGGAGCTACTTCGGAGACGGCTCGATTCCGCTCCCCGTTGTCGTCGAGTTCTTCGAGACCGCCCTTGCATTCGCCCGCAAAAAGCCGTGGAAGGTCATTCAGCCGCACCAGATTCTCGGGTTCGATTCCGAACAGCTCGACGCCCAGGAGAGTCTTCTCTCAGTCGGAGGTGCCGCAGGCGCGCCGGCGATCTTCGTCTTCGATTCAATCGAAGCGTTCGCCCTCTTCTCGTCGGATGACGAAGTGTTCGAGCAGGGCGACCAGGAATGCGACCCGGCCGAGCCGCCGGGGATGTTGCTCATGTCGCTGCAGCCGAGACGAAACGTCCCCCCTCCTCTTCTCGAAGAGCTCGACCAGTTCGGGTGGCCCGTCGCCCGAGGAAAGATTCCGGTGGTCTCGGCTTACGACATGGCGGGGCATGAAGTGACCCTGTCCGAGCGCGAGCTCCGAATCGTCTCGCTCGCGATGGCCGGTGCGATCGATCTCGCCGGCCGTCACGCGCGACTGTTCCGCGAACCCGATCCCGACCGGGTCGAGGTGAGACGAACCGATTCCGCCGGCTTCACCGCAAAGATCACCGCTCCGTTCGAGCCCCCCGAAGACTTCGACGAGGAGCAGGACGATGACGATGACGCGCTCATCGACCATCCGTCCGGGCTTTTGACCCGCTCTTCCGGACCGCGTCGCGTTCCGGAACCGGTCGGGCGGAACGAACCGTGCCCCTGCGGAAGCGGAAAGAAGTACAAGAAGTGCCACCTCGGTGCGCCACCCCCGGCACGCCGCCCGCGCCTTCAGAACACCGACGGAGACCCGATTCTGTTCATCACCGATGCGTTCTGGTTCGATCCCGCGGACCGGGACGAGGTCATACGGCGAATCGGCGAGATCGAAGGCGCCGTCCCGCCCGTCTCCGAAGACGGCGAAACGCGCATCGTCATCCTCCGCCCGGATCACCCCGGGAATCCCGACAGCGACACGACCGTGATCGGGACGATCTTCGTGAGGGAAACTGCCGTTCTCGCGGAAGCCAATTCCCACAAGCGCGCGGATGCGCTGAGACGCTGGATCGAAGAAGCCTGCGGCGAGACGGTTCACTTCACCCACCGCGACGAGAACGACGCGCTCGCGGATATCGGCATCCTTCCTCCTGATCCGTCCGGCCCGGTGGTCGGGCCGGATCCCGCATTCCTCCGAGCGTACAAAGAAAAGCATTACGGGACCTGGGCCGACGAGCCTCTGCCGGCCCTCGGAGGACGGACACCCCGGGAGGCCGCCGCGACGTCGAACGGCCGGAAACAGGTGGATGAGCTCCTGACGATCATGGAAGAGATGGAAGCGACGAGACCCGAGGAGGAACGCTTCGATTTCGGCCGGATTCGAGGAGAGCTGGGGCTGTGAGGAAGAAGAGTGAAGAGTGAAGAGTGAAAGAAGAGACGCCGCGAAGGTAACCTCTCGATACTCTCACCCTTGATCACGAGCCGCCACCGGATCCTTGGCCGTCCTTCGGCGGCTCAGGATGAAACCACCATGAAATTGTTGGACTTCGACCCTTTGCAGCGCTTCGCTTGGTCTGATGTCCCAACCTACGAGGTCCCTTCGGTTTCCCCCACCCAACACCCCTCAGGGCAGGCTCTTCGCCTGCCCGCCCGACCGCCCGCTCAGGATGACGTCGGTTTGAGTATGCGAGTGCGGTTGTTTCTGCACTCACAGGTGTCATTTCCGCTTCACCGTCGCATTGTGCCGTTCAAACGGCTCAGGATGACGAATCAACGCTGACCTCATCCTGAATCCTGGATCCTGGATCCTGACTCCTGGATCCTGACTCCTGGACCCTGTCTCCTCCAACCTCCAACTTCGAGCGCCGGAGGCGCGAGACGCTTGACCACGAAGTTCGTGGTATACTGATTTCGTGAAAAACGTAACAATCGTCCTCGACGAGAAGGTCGCAAAATGGCTCAGGGTTCGCGCCGCCGAGCACGACTCCAGTGTCTCCCGATACGTCGGTGAGATCCTCCGCCAAATGATGGAAAACGAACGGAGTTACGGGACGGCGCGGAGAGACTTCTTCGCGATCGAAGCGCGATCACTGCGGGAACCGGGCGAACCACTCCCCACCCGGGAAGATCTCTACGACCGCGACCGCTCGTGACGTTCGTCGACACCAACATCCTCGTCTATCGCTTCGACGATACAGAGCCCGGAAAGCACGCAATCGCCACTGGCTGGCTCGAGAAGCTGTGGGAAGAACGCAGCGGGAAAATCAGCGTCCAGGTCCTCCGCGAGCTGTACTCGGTTCTGACGCGGAAGGTGTCGACGCCGATGTCGCGCAAGGACGCCGGCAGGATCGTCCGATCACTCGCGACCTGGGAGCCGGTCGTCGAAGACTTCAGTCTCATCACGAAAGGCCTCGAGATCGAGAACCGGTGGAACCTCTCCTTTTGGGATTCGATGGTCGTGGCAGCAGCTCAACGATCCGGATCCTCGATCCTTCTCTCGGAGGATCTGCAGAACGGAATGGAGCTCGGGTCAGTGACGGTCGTCAACCCGTTTGTTGAACAGGATCCAGGAGACAGGATTCAGGATTCAGGAGACAGGATTTGAGGATTTGAGGGACGAGGGTGCGAAACGTTGATCACGAGCCGCCCCCAGGTCCTTCGCCGTCCTTCGGCGGCTCCAGGATGACGAATGTCCGGGTTTCGCGAGAGTAGACATTCGTTCACGATCGTCGCTTCGCGCAAACACAACACTCGTCATTCTGAGCCCGGCGCAGCACGGGCGAAGAATCTGGGCGGGGGTTGTGGAGAAGAGTGAAAGAAGAGACATCACGAAGGCAAACCTCTCCATACTCTCACCCTTGATCACGAGCCGCCCCCAGGTCCTTCGCCGTCCTTCGGCGGCTCCAGGATGACGAATGTCCGGGTTTCGCGAGAGTAGACATTCGTTCATGATCGTCGCTTCGCGCAAACACAACACTCGTCATTCTGAGCCCGGCGCAGCGCGGGCGAAGAATCCGGGCGGGGTTGTGGAGAAGAGTGAGGAGTGAAAGAAGAGACATCACGAAGGTAAACCTCTCCATACTCTCACCCTTGATCACGAGCCCCCGCCATCCTTCGCCGTCCTTCGGCGGCTCAGGATGACGAATCAACGCTGACCTCCAACCTCAAACCTCCAACCTCCAACTTCGAGCGGCCGGAGGCGCGAGTCGCGCTACGGCGCGCCCACGAGACCGGCAATCGCGCGCAGCAGCTCGTGAGGCGTGAACGGCTTTCTCACGTAGTCATTGAACCCCGCCTCGAGGGCGAGCTCGCGCTCGAGAGGTCCACCAAACGCGGTCAGCGCAACGGCCGGAATCCTTCCCCGCTCGCCGCTCCGCGCCCGAAGGCGACGCACCAGCGCGTGCCCGTCCTCGGCGGGCATGGCGATGTCACTGACGAGCACATCGAACGTCAGCTCCGTCAGGCGATCGAAGGCTTCCGCCGCGCTGCTCGCCGTCACGACCGTTGCTCCCGCTCCCCGCAGAACCGTGGCAACCATCGTCCGCATCTCGAGCGCGTCGTCCACCATCAGTGCCTTCACGCCAGGCAGCCGGATTTTCGCCTGAACCGGCGGCTCATCCGCGGCTCCGATCGGCATCATCCGCGAAATTCGAGTCGCGGCGACGCCGCGAGCCGGCAGCGTCACCGTGAAGGTCGAGCCCTTCCCCAGTCCCTCGCTCTCCGCGCGCACCGTGCCGCCGTGCATCTCGACCAGTTGCTTCACAATCGAGAGGCCGAGCCCGAGGCCACCGTACTGCCGTGTGCTGCTTCCGCCTCCCTGGCTCAGACTCTCGAAAACCCGCGGTAGGAACTCGGGGCTGATGCCCGCCCCCGTGTCCTTGATCGCGATCTCGACATCGGTCCCGTCAGACGAGAACCTCACCTTGATGAGACCCCCCTGAGGAGTGAACTTCACCGCATTCGACAGAATGTTCCAGAAGATCTGCTGAAGCCGCGTGGGGTCACCGTAAACACTAGGAGCACCATGCGCGAACGACTCCTCGATGATCCGGATGTTCTTGTTCTCGGCGGCAGGCATGATCGTACGGATCGTGAGGAGCAGAGTCGCTGCGACTTCCACGAGCTCCCGCGTCAGCTCGAGCTTCCCGGTGAGCAGGCGCGAAACGTCCAGCATGTCGTCGATGAGACGCGATTGCGTCTGCGCAGACTGACGGATCGACTCGATCGCGACGAGCTGCGTCTTCGCGTCGAGATCACCGCTGAGAAGAAGCTCGGACCACCCGAGGATCGAGGTCAGCGGAGTTCGCAGCTCATGGGAACTCGTCGCGAGAAACTCGTCTTTTGCGCGATTCAGCGCCTCCGACTCCCGGTACTGCTGCACCAGATTCTCTTCGACCTTCTTGCGATCTTCGATGTCGGTGCTCGAGCCGATCCAGAGCGTGATCGCTCCGCCGGCATCGCGCAGCGCCGAAGCACGCGTGAGGAACCAACGGTAGACGCCTGCTGCGCTGAGAAGGCGGCACTCGTGCTGGAACGGCTCACCGGTCGCCATCGAATGAGCCCACTTTCTGGTGTGCTCCTCCACTTCGTCCGCGTGGGCGAAGTTCATCGGGCCCGACGAGCACGCTTCCCTGCTCGTCGATCCGGTGAACTCGATGAGCTGCCGGTTCACGTAATCGACGTTGCCGTCCGGCGTCGCGGTGAAAATCATCAGCGGCACCGCCTCGGCGAGAAAGCGGAAACGCTCCGCGCTGATACGCGCGGCTTCCTCCGCCTTTTTCCTGTCCGTGATGTCGCGGATGTTGCACTGGATGACCTTGAGCTCTCCCACCATGTAGGAGTTGCTCACGAACTCCACTTCGACCCGTCTGCCGAGCTTCGTTTCGAGCGGCATGTCCTCGTAACGGATGTATCCCGTGTCCTGCAGACGTTCCATCGCAGCCCGGCTCTCGTCCTGGTCCGAGAAGAGACCGATCTCCCACAGTTCCTTGCCGACCAGCTCATCGAGCGGATAGCCGAGCATGTCAATGACGAAAGGATTCGCGTCGACGATTTTGCCGCTCTTCTCCTCGAGGATGAGAATCGCATCCTGGGCGGTCTCGAAAAGCCGCCGGTACCGCTCCTCTGAAGCGACCAGCGCAATCGCCGCCTCGGTGCGTTCCGTGATGACGCGAATGGTGCACTGAATCACATTCCGTCCGTCGACCATGTACGTGTTGCTCACGAGCTCGACCTCGACCGGCGTGCCCTGTTTGGTCTCGAGAGGAATGTCGTGGTAGCGGATGTAGCCTGTCTTTCTCAGACGCTCCATCGCGACCTGACTTTCGGCCTTGTCGGAAAAGAGTCCAATCTGCCACAGTTCCTTGCCGACGAGCTCGTCGAGCGTGTATCCGAGCAGATCGAGGACGAAGGGATTCGCATCCATGATCGTCGCCGGTTGTCGATCCGCGTCGAGAATCAGGATCGCGTCTTGCGCGGTCTCGAAGAGCCGGCGATAACGCGGCTCGGAGATCTCGGGTGAGAGCTGGAGGTTCGCGGCACCCGCGGCGGGCAGCGTCGGCGGTTGGTTGGCCATTTTACCCATCCTTCCGGGTTTCCGTCTGAGGATGAAGGCAATGGCGGAACGCGAACGAGAGCGGCCGGAATGGCATCTCTCCGTGCGTGCCTGTCGCCACGGGCTGGTATCAGGCGTCTGTGTGTGACAACCGGCGTGCTGGCGGCGAATTCCGATGTGAAGACGGTTGGTGGAGGTTGGAGGTTGGAGGACAGGATCCAGGAGACAGGAGACAGGAGACAGGAGACAGGATTCAGGATTCAGGATCCAGATTCGAGGTCAGCGTTGATTCGTCATCCTGAGCCGCCGAAGGACGGCGAAGGATCTGGTGGCGGCTCGTGAGTCAATGTGGCGAGTTAGTGCAGGGACGACTCACGACCACCGGCCAGATTCTTCGCCCGCGCTGCGCCGGGCTCAGAATGACGAATGCTTCGCTCTTCAACCCTGGCTCCTGGCTCCTGAATCCTGAATCCTGTCTCTGACTCCTCCAACCTCCAACCTCGAACCTCCAACCCAGATCGCGCCGGAGGCGCGAGATGACCATCAGGCATAATGAGCCTCGATTTTTCGATGGCCATCTCCGCAGGCAGCCGCATCGGTCCGTACGAAATCACCTCCCGCATCGGCGCGGGCGGTATGGGTGAAGTCTGGCAGGCCACCGACACGCGTCTCGGACGCAACGTCGCCATCAAGTTCCTTCCCCCCGACTTCGCCGCCAACCCCCACCTCACCGCCCGCTTCGAGCGCGAAGCGCGAACGATCTCCCAGCTCAGCCACCCGAACATCTGTACGCTCCACGACGTCGGGCGCTCCGAGGGGCATTCCTATCTCGTCATGGAACTGCTGGAAGGCGAATCGCTCGAGGACCGGCTCAAACGCGGGCCGCTGCCGCTCTCCGAGGTCCTCCGGATCGGACGGCAGATCTCCGAGGCGCTCGACCGTGCGCACCGGTCCGGGGTGGTGCACCGCGACCTCAAGCCGGGCAACGTCATGCTCACCCGCTCCGGAGCGAAGCTCCTCGACTTCGGCATCTCGAAATCGATCCCGTTCGCCACGACCACTGACGACGAGACACTCGACGACGAGACCGCCCACAAACCACTCACCGAAGAGGGAACGCTAATCGGGACGCCGCAGTACATGGCGCCCGAACAGATCGCCGGCGAGCAGACCGACCACCGCACCGACATCTTCGCGCTCGGGCTCGTCCTCTACGAGATGGCGACCGGCGAGCGCGCGTTCCAGGGCGCCACCCGCACGAGCCTCATCGCCGCCATCGTCGGCAAGGATCCGCGGCCGGTTCGCGAGCTCCAGCCGCTCACTCCTCCCGTTCTCGAGCACGTCATCGCCCGATGCCTCGCGAAGGATCCGGACGATCGGTGGCAGAGCGCGCACGACATCGCAGCCGAGCTCGCTTGGATCAGTGAAGCCGGCGAGGATGCGAACGTCACCCTTTCTCAATCCCCGCCAGACCGCGGACGAAAGACGCGCGGCTGGATCGTCCCGCTCATCGCCGCCGCACTCGCCGCCGCCATCACCTGGGCGCTGATACGCGAAGAACCAGCGACCCGGAACGTGATCGAATCATCGATCGAGATGCCCGCCGGGACGCGGCTGTCGCTGATCGGCGGGCTCGCGATCTCTCCCGACGGCACGATGATCGCCACGGCGCTCGACGACATGCAGGGCTCGCGCTCGCTCTGGGTCCGGCCGCTCGCATCGTCGACGTTCCGCCGGATCGAGGGGACGAGCGACGCGGCGTATCCGTTCTGGTCGCCCGACTCGAGCGAGATCGCCTTCTTCGCCGCGGGCCAGCTCAAGCGCGTAAGCGCCTCGGGGGGACCGGTGCAGATGATCGCGCCCGCGCCCGGCGGCCGAGGCGGCGCATGGGGGGCGGACGGGACGATCGTCTTCGCACCGACGATCGAAGGTCCGCTGATGAAAGTCGACGCGACCGGAGGCGATCCGGTGCCGGCTACCCGTCTCGCGCCGGGCGAGACCGCGCATCGCTGGCCGGCCTTCCTTCCCGACGGGGAACGATTCCTCTACGTCGGCATGGCGAATCCCGGAACGGGAAGCGGCATCCACCTCGGTTCGCTCGACGACGAGGAGATGCGCGAGACCGTCTCCGACGTCTCCTCGAGCATGGCGGTCGCCGACGGGCATCTCTTCTACAGCCGCGACGGCGCGCTCGTCATGCAGAAATTCGACGAGGACAGCGCGACCGTCTCCGGCTCAGTGATGCGTGTCCTCGACGGGGTCGCGCTTTCGGAACGGATATCGGCGCTCTTCTCGGTCGCCCGCGACGGAACCGTCCTCGCACAGCGTGGAATCGGCTTCGTCAATTCGCAGCTCGTCTGGGCCGACCGGGAGGGAAACGAGCTGGAGGCGATCACCGGGATGGACCTCTTCTTCTCGCCGAAGCTCTCGCGCGACGGCCGCCGCCTCGCGGTCGACCGCTCGAACCCGATCAGCGGACAGGGTGACATCTGGGTCTACGATCTCGACCGCAACGTCCCGACCCGGATCACGTTTCAACAGGAGAACGAGTCGGCGCCCGCATGGTCGCCCGACGATCGCCATCTCTACTTTCATCGCGGGGTCCAGGGGGCGAGCTACATCGAGCGTACGAGCGCGGGAGGGACGGGAGAGGTCGAAACGCTCTTCGCGTCGCCGGCGGAGAAGCGGCTGACGCACGTTTCGAGCGACGGCAACCGGATCCTCTTCGACGTCCTCACCGGCACGCTCTCCGACATCTGGCTCCATTCGGTCGCGGAGGGAACGACGAAGCCGTGGCTCGCAACGCCGTTCAACGAGCGCGGTGCCGAGCTCTCGCCCGACGGACGATGGATCGTCTACCAGTCGGATGAATCGGGACGGAACGAGATCTATGTACGAGGGTTTCCCGACTCGGAACGGAAGTGGCGGATCACCGACGGCGGAGGCATCATGCCGTCGTGGCGCGCCGACGGACGGGAGATCTTCTACATCGCGCCGGACCGAAGGATGATGTCGATCCCGGTCGACCCGAACGAGCAGATGTTCGCCGGTTCTCCGGTGGCGCTCTTCGACGCGGGCGTGCGATCGCACCCTGTGCGACAGTACGACGTCACCCCGGACGGTCAGCGCTTCGTGCTGAATCGCGCGGGAACCACGAGCATCCCGCCGCTGACGCTGGTTGTGAGGAAGATGATGAAGAGTGAAGAGTGAAGAGTGAAAAAAGAGACAGGAGCCAGGATTCAGGATCCAGGAGACAGGATTCAGGAGACAGGCTCGTGACTCGAGGGTGAGAGTGTCGAGAGGCTACCGCGGCGTCTCTTCTTCACTCTTCACTCTTCACTCTTCACTCTTCTTTCCAACCTCAAACCTCCAACCTCCAACCTTCTACTATAATGCGCCCCCGGAACGGCGACCCCCGGCATGCCCCCTATTCTCAAAGTATTCTTTGGACGCGCCCATCCTCAGCTCGGCTACGAGATCTGCGAGATCCTCGGAGAGGAGCCGGGAAAGGTCACCCTCTACAACTTTTCCGACGGCGAGAACTACGCCCAGATCGACGAGAACGTGCGCGGCGCGGACGTCTTCATCCTCCAGCCCACCTGCGCTCCGGTCAACGACAACCTGACCGAAATGCTCATCATGCTCGACGCCTTCAAGCGCTCGTCGGCGAGTCGCGTGACGGCCGTTCTCCCCTACTACGGATACGCGCGCCAGGACCGGAAGGACAAACCCCGCGTACCGATCACGTCCAAGCTCGTCGCCGACCTTCTCCAGGCAGCCGGGGCCTCGCGCGTCCTCACGATGGATCTCCACGCGCCGCAGATTCAGGGCTTCTTCGACATCCCCGTCGATCACCTCTTCGCCGCGCCGGTCATGATCAAGTACCTCAAGGACCAGGGGCTCGAGGACCTCACGATCGTCTCACCCGATGCGGGCGGCGTCGAGCGCGCCCGCGCCTACGCCAAACGCCTCTCCGCCACACTCGCCATCGTCGACAAACGCCGCGTCGAGAAGAACAAAGCCGAGGTGATGCACATCATCGGTGACGTCGACGGACGCAATGTCGTCATCGTCGACGACATCATCGATACTGCGGGAACGCTCATCGAGACCGCGAAGGTGCTCGCGAATCAGGGGGCGAAGTCCGTCTCGGCCGCGTGCACGCACGCCGTCCTGTCCGGTCCCGCCATCCAGCGGATCAACGGCTCCGCGCTGAGCTCGGTCATCGTGACCAACACGATCCCGACATCCGAGAAAGAAGCCGACTGCCCCAAGCTCGTGACTCTCTCGGTCGGCAACCTCCTCGCCGAGGCCGTCAAACGGATCCACCGGGAAGACTCGGTGTCGTCACTGTTCAGGTGAGGCAGGAGCCAGGAGTCAGGAGACAGGATCCAGGAGACAGGATTCGAGGTCCTTCGGGCGCGAAACGTTTGATCACGAGCCGCCCCCAGATCCTTCGCCGTCCTTCGGCGCCTCAGGATGACGAATGTTTGGATTTCGCGAGAACAAGCATTCGTTCAGGATCGTCGCTTCGCGCAAACACAACACTCGTCATTCTGAGCCCGGCGCAGCGCGGGCGAAGAATCTGGGCGGCGGATCGCGAACCACCCTTTCATCGACTCTCCACGTTGACTCACGAGCCCCCGTCCAACCTCTACCTGAATCCTGGATCCTGACTCCTGCTTTCCTGGATCCTGAATCCTGAATCCTGGATCCTGCTTTCACACGGATCGCAGGCTGCTCATCACGCTCAGGCCGCAGAAGAGGCCGACGAGATCGAGGAGCTCGGCGACGTGAAACGGCTTTTCGAGCACCGCGGCGGGCCGGACGGCAGCCTCGCTGGGGTCGAAGGAGTGGCCGGTGATCACGATGACCGGCAGCTCGACCTGCCGGGATCGAAGCCAGCGAAGCCATTCGCGGCCGTCCATCTCGGGCATGACGATGTCGAGGATGACGAGCGTGATGTCGGGGTTCTCCTCGACGACGCTGCAGGCACGCTTTCCGTTTTCAGCGGTCAGGACTTCGAAGCCGTAGGGGACGAGCAGGTCCTGGTAGGAGGCGAGAAGCCGGGAGTCGTCGTCGATGACGAGGAGCTTCCTGTACGTTCGCCTCGACCTGTTCATGTACACCGTTGTGATTATCGCACCTTTCCGGGCTGATCGCGAACGATGGATGTGCAAGGCGGTTGCCGAGGGGCAGTTGCCGGTGGCCAGTTGCCGGTGGCCAGTTGCCAGTTGCCAGTTTCCGGTTTCCGGTTTCCGGAGTACGACCTAGGTAGATTGTGACCAGATATGTATAGGTTGATTGTTACCACTGTGTCGCCCGCTGAAGCGGGCTCGACACTGATTTTGGGAAAGCTTCTGTCCCCCGGCTGAAGCCGGGGGCTAAGAACTGTCGCCGCCTTCGGCGGCTTTGTCGATATGTCTGTTTTGCGCGAGCCTGCAACGGTTAGCGCTTGGCGTCGGTTCTTTCGCCCGGCAACGGTTAGCGCTTGGCGTTGGTTCTTTCGCCCGCGATGCGGGTTCGACACGCCCTGGTGGATGCGAGACCATCCCTCGCCGGCAACCGTGTGCAACCAGGTTGATGGTTGCCACTCTTGTCCAGGTTGATTGTTTACCACCCTGAGGTGGCGGCAGGACCTGTGGGAACGTGGAAAAGGACTGGCGGGTGATCGTCTCTCCTTTCTGCCCTGACTATTTCGCGCGTTTGGTGTGAGCGATCGGGTCAGCCCGCGCCAGCGGGCGACAGATCTTAGCCCCCGGCTTCAGCCGGGGGACAGAACCTTCCCAAATTCAGTGTTTGAGCCCGCTTCAGCGGGCGACAGAGTGGTAACAATCAACCTGGACAACAGTGGCAACCATCAACCTAGCTGCACACGGGGGCCAGTTGCCAATTGCCGGTTGCCGGTATGGGAGATGCGGGATGCGGGGCGAGCTTGCGCGATGCAACATTCCACCGGGAGGGCGATACGGCCGGTTGAAAACCGGCGCTACAGGGGGGGTTGGTGCGCCCGACAGGATTCGAACCTGTGACCTTCGGTTCCGGAGACCGACGCTCTATCCAGCTGAGCTACGGGCGCTTTGATGCAGCAAGGGGACTCAACCCGGTGGGTACCGATTGTATTGCAAAGTTTTCAGCCGGAGAACGAGGGCTGCTGGAGTTGACCCGGTTTCGTGGACACCTAAAGATGGAACAAGGAGGTCCACGAGATGTCGAGATATCGGAAGGCGTACTCAGAGGAGTTTCGCCGACAAATGGTTGAGCTGGTGCGCAACGGTCGAACCCCTGAGGAGCTATCAAGGGAGTTCGAACCGTCGGGTCAGGCGATCCGCAACTGGGTCGAGAAGGCAGACATCGAGGAAGGTCGTCAGGATGATGGTCTGACGAGAACAGAGCACCAGGAACTGGATCGACTGCGCCGGGAGAACCGGCGGCTCAAGGAAGAGCGGGAGATTCTAAAAAAAGCCGCGGCCTGGTTCGCACAGGAGACCAAGGCAGCACCGAACGGATCTTCGGAT